>JAYTMQ010000139.1:0-55363 GCA_043728355.1 Bacteroidota bacterium | reverse complement strand
AAATCCTGCTTTCCTATCTAATAGGAGCGTGGCTAATCTTACTATGATTCAGATTATGCAGCAAGAGCGTAGTTTCCTTCGCCGTGTAAGTGTTTTGAGTCCATTTATTAACGAGAATTGACTCAGTTCTCGACGTGCTTACTTTTCAATTCGACTTGCTGTCAAAACCAGTCGACCCCTTTTTTTAATTTAGAAATTTAAAATTAAGATATTAAAATCATATTTTTTAAACTGGTGTGCAAATTTACATATTTTTTATCAAAACCATTTTAAAATCTGTAGTTTATTATATAAAATAGACTATCCAACATTTAAATTTCTAATTTCAAGTTTTAAATTTCTTAATTCTAGTTTAAATAGAGTCATTAACCTTAAATGGATAATCGCCAAATAGCGATGCAACTCTTTTGACTTGATAAGTTGTTCTCGAAAATTTATTCGACAAGGCAATAATCGTTACTTTTTCTTTTCCTAATGAAATATATGATGATGTATTGCCGTGCCACCAACCATTATGAAAATAAAATGGTTCACCTGTTTCCCAAACTACCATTCTGATTCCCAGACCATAATTTTTTGTTCCTTTGTGTTCATAGCTGTAACCAGCATATAATTGTTTGTTTAGATCTTCATTCAAAAAATATTTTGAACGTCGAGCCAAGTCTAATTTAAGCAAATCTCTTGGTGTAGAATAAATGTTTTTGTCGCCATAAATGCCATCTAGAAAATCCATTGAATATTTTGTTCCATTAAATTTATAAGATGGAGTTGCAGTAAAGCAATCTTTTTCAAAATCGAAAACATAAGTATTTTTCATATCCAAAGGCTCGAAAATCATCTTTTTCATTGCTTCAGGATAACTCAAACCTGTAATTTTCTCAATGACCAATGCTAATAATGCATAATTGGTGTTGCAATAACTGAATTTTGAATTGGTAGGAAAATCTAACGGAATTGATTTTTTTGCCAAAATATCTAAAACATCTTGGTTTTTTAAAATAATTTTTGGATCCCAAACTTTTTTATCATTTGTAAAATAACCATAATTTTTCAGTCCACTTCTGTGGTTCAATAATGTTCTGATAGTAATTGAATCAAATGGAAAAGTCGGTAAAATTGTTTTCAGTTTTTGATCTAATTCGATTTCTTTAGCTTCTACTAATTTTAAAATTGCCGTAGCAGTTATCACTTTACTTACCGAAGCAATGTGTAAAGAGGTATTTTCGTCAATTTTAGTTTTGTTTGCCAAATCTCCAAATCCAGCATACTTTTCGCAGATTATTTGACCATTTTTTGCTACCAAAAAACTACCATTCATTGGAGTTTTTGACCAATTCAAATCAGCAAAACATTCTACTTGGTAGTTTTTATTTTTAATATATTTTTCTGACAATGTCTCAAATTCATTATCATATGGAACCATAACAGGCAAAATTCCAGTTGAAGTTTTAATATTTCTGACAATTAATTTCTCATTTTTTTTACAAGAAATACTTATTATTGCTGCAGCAAAAATTAGAATGTATATATAGGTAGAAAATTTCATTTTTATTTTTGTGATTGGCAAATATATTAAAACTCATTTTTTGAATTTCAAATAGTTATTAAAACTTAACAACAATTTAATTTTCAATATCAATATCAAAAATCACTTTCAATGATAATGATAACCACAAAAATCATAATAACTTTCAACATACAATTATATTTTATTGACTTGAATGTTTATAATGTTATATTTGTAACATATTTATATAAAACTGTTATAAAAAATGAAATTTGGAATAATAAAAGAAAGAAAAGTACCAATTGATAAACGTGTGGTTTTTACACCTGAAGAATTAGTGCGTTTAAAAATCGAGCACAAAGAAGCAGAAATTAAAATCGAAACTTCTGATATTCGTGTTTTTTCTGATCAACAATATGCCGATTTTGGTTTAGATGTTGTAACCGATTTGAGCGATTGTGATGTGCTTTTTGGAGTAAAAGAAGTTCCGGTTGAAGCTTTAATTCCTAACAAAAAATATTTTTTCTTTTCGCATACTATAAAAAAACAATCGTATAATCGAAAATTGTTACTAGCAATTCTAGATAAAAAAATCGAATTATATGATCACGAAACTATTGTCGATGCACAAAATCGACGTTTAATTGGTTTTGGACGTTATGCTGGAATAGTTGGTGCATACAATGGAATTCGGGCTTTTGGTTTAAAATTCGAATTATTTAATTTGCCAAAAGCCAATACTTTAAAAAATAAAGAAGAGTTGATTGTAAAATTGAAAAGACAAATTTTGCCACCAATAAAAATTGTTTTAACGGGACACGGAAAAGTTGGAAACGGTGCAAAAGAAATTTTACTTGGAATGAAAATGAAAGAAGTTTCTGTAGATAATTTTTTGTCAAAAATATATTCAGAGCCAGTTTTCACTCAAATCGATATTTTAGATTACAACAAACGAATTGATGGTAAAATAATTGACAATCAAGATTTTTATAAAAATCCAACTGAATACATTTCTGATTTTGAGCGATTTACTAAAGTCTCTGATATTTTTATGGCCGGACATTTTCACGCCAACGAATCTCCGAATATTCTAACTCGAGAAATGCTTTTGGCACCAGATTGTAAAATAAAAGTCGTTGCCGATATTTCTTGCGATGTCAATGGTCCAATTGCTTGCACAATAAAAGCATCAACAATTGCCGATCCATTATTTGGTTATTTACCCTCAGAAAATAAGGAAGTTGCTTATTCTCATCCTGGCGCAATTGTGGTTATGTCAGTCGATAATTTGCCTTGCGAATTGCCAAAAGATGCCAGCGAAGGATTTGGCGAAATGTTTATGGAACACGTAATTCCTGCTTTTTTCAATAATGATAAAGACGGAATTCTTGCTCGAGCCAAAATGACCGAAAATGGCAAATTAACCGAAAGATTCAAATACTTACAAGAATATGTAGATGGAAATATTTTAGAAAATGTCTTGAGTTAATCAAGACATTTTTTTTGGTTTAAATTGGTTATATTTGAATAATTAATCATTCAATTTTGATACCTAAAATTCTAAAAATATATTTATTTCTTAGTTTTACTTTTGGCACTCATGCTCAAGAATTATTGCCTTATGTAGAAAATTTTACAAAATCGCAATACAACGGCGACAACCAAGTTTGGAGCAATTGTCAAGGTAAAGACAATGCGATGTATTTTGCTAATAATCATTATTTTTTAAGATATAATGGTGTAAAATGGGAAAAATATACTTTGCCTAATAAAACTATAATTAGGTCTGTTTTTTCTGATTCTGACAAAATTTATTCAGGTTCTTATAACGAAATTGGTTATTGGAAACGAGTTAATGGCATAATGAAATATAGCTCATTATCAGCAAATAAATCACTATTTATTGGAGAAACTGCTAACGAAGAGATTTGGAAAATCTTTAAATTCCAAAGTAAAATTTATTTTCAATCATTCAACGCAATTTTTGTATATGATTACAAAAATATTGTAAAATTAAATGTTCCGTTATTGATTTCTTACTGTTTTCCTATTCAAGATAAATTATATGTTGCAACGGTTAATAATGGAATTTTTTTACTTCAAAAGAATCAATTCACTAAAGTTGATTCTTGGAAATCTATAGATAATAATATTGTCCATTCGATTGAAATGTTTGAAAATAAAACCTTTATTTTTACCAAGAAAAATGGAATTTTCATTGATGAAAATGGAATTTTAACACAATGGAATAATTCTAAATTAAACGAAAAATTAAAATTAGAATTAATAAATACTGCCAAAATCGTTAATTCGAAATTAATTATAGGCACTGCATTTAATGGAGTTTATATTGTTAATTTGTTAGACGATTCTTATGTTAATTTGAATCGGAATAATTCCATTAAAAACAATTCGGTTTTAAATATTAATGTTGATAAAGAAAACGATTTGTGGCTTGGTTTGGACAACGGATTGTGCCATATCGAAATTAGTTCACCATTTGCAATTTTTTCTGACAATACAGGTGTTTTGGGTTCTGTTTATGCTATTTCGACTAATGAAAACGGCTATTTATTAGGTTCAAATCATGGAATATTTAATTATAAAAAAAATAAATTAAATTTTATAAAAGGTTCTGAAGGACAAGTTTGGCATATTGATAATGTGAGCAATAAATTTATAATTGGTCATAATGATGGAACTTTTGTTTTCGAGAATAACAATTTTTCTAAACTTAATTCAGAAAGTGGTGGTTGGAAACTATTAAAAAGCAGTTTTAATGATCATTATTTTCATTCGAACTATTCTGGAATTTTGATTTATAATTCGGAAAATTTTTTAGAATTTAAAAAAGTAATTGGATTAACAAAACCAATTAGAAACATTGCATCTAATAGAAAAAATGAGATTTGGGCTGTTGATACTTATAAAAGTTTATATAGAATTTTATTGAATGACAATCAAGATGTTTTGAAAATTGAAAATATTTCTGAAAAAAGTAGAATCAAAAATGATTTTAACGTTAAACTTTTCACTTTCAAAAACGAAATTTTATTTTTTTGTCAAAATACTTGGTATAAATACAATTCGATTTCGGATAAATTAGAAGTTGAAAATCATTTCAATGTAGTTTTTAAAAATATTTCTGATATTATTCCGATTGATGATTCTCGTTTTATTATTTTAAAAGACGGTATTTTTTATGTAATTAATCAAAACAATGATTTTTTTAATTGGGAAATAATTCCAAAAAAATATTACGAAGGAAAAATTATCAACGAAGATACAAAGGTTGTTGTTCAAAACAATAAATTAATAATTAATCTAGATGATGGTTTTTTTACATACGAGCCGAAAAAAGAAAATTTAAAATTGCAAAAAATTATTATCGAAGGCTTTTATGATTTTAATTTAATTAACGAAAACACAAAAATTAATCACAATAATTCTGTTCAATTAAATGTAATTTCTGATTATTATGGTTTTAATAATCAGAATGTTTTTTATAAATTAAACAATTCTGAAGAATTTTTACCAATAAATAATGGCATTATTGCACTAAATAATTTAAGTAGTGGCAATCAATTGGTTAGAATATTTTCTAAAAATCAAAATAAAATGTGCGAAGTTGGCGAATATAAATTTGATGTTGCTAATCCGTGGTATTTTTCGATTTGGATGATTTTACTTTATTTGATTGTAATTTTCGGTTCATTTTATTTGTACTATAAATGGAATAAGATAAGATACAACCAAAAAATCAAACTCAAAGAAGAAGAGTTAAAACATCAAAAAGAAATTTTAAAACTTGAGTTAGAAGCCGAAAGCAAACTAAAAATTCAGGAACTTGACAAGCATATTCTTGAAATTCAAATTCAGAAAAAAGCATCAGAAGTTGCTGGAAAATCTTTATCAATAGCCAAGCAAAGCGAAATGATTGATAATATCGAAATGATATTGTCTAACGAAAATGATATTAATAAAGTTAAAAGCGAAATTAAAAAATCTATAAAAATAAATGCAATCAACAAGCATGAATGGGAAATTTTTGAAAATAATCTCAATCAAATAAATGATGAATTTATTGCTAGACTCAATAACAAGTATCCTAAACTCACTTCTAAAGATATTAAACTTTGCATTTACTTAAAAATGAACTTGACTTCAAAAGAAATTGCTCCGCTTATGAATATAACATTTCGAGGTGTAGAGTTGCACCGTTATAGATTAAGAAAAAAACTAGATCTTAATCAAGAAATAAACCTCAATGTTTTTATGATTTCTATATAGTTTTTGCAAAGTTTTATACATCATTACTTCATCAAAAAATTGAAACGTATACTCATATTCAAAGTTATGATTGATTATATTGACTTTTATCGAATTTAATTTAATGATGTATTATTGTAGTATAAGCTAAATGTTACTACAACGATGTAATTCTTTAAATTTGTTTTAATAACATTTACATAACATTATGAAAATAATATTTAGCCTTTTTATTGTATTTTCAATTTCAAGCTCTTTTTCGCAAATTTTTAAAGGAAAAGTTCTAGATAAAAACGGTAACACATTATATGGTGTTAATGTATCAAATGAAATTTTAAGTAAAAAAACTTCGACCGATTTTGACGGCACTTTTTCAATCGAAGCCAATGAAGGTAATATTTTAAAATTTTCAATCATTGGTTATGTTACGGCTAGCAGAAAAGCCGAAAAAAATATGATTGTTACTTTATCTATTGCTAATCAGGAGTTGACCGAAGTTGTAGTAATAGGTTACGGAACTAGAAAAAAAGCATTTGTAACTGGTGCAGTTTCTCAAATTAAATCTTCTGAAATTTTAAAAACACCAGCACAATCGGCTATTCAATCTTTACAAGGTCGAGCTGCAGGCGTAAATATTGTAACCAATGACGAGCCAGGCGCAAAACCAACAATTACTATTCGTGGATTGGGTACAATAGCTGGTCCCAAAAATCCGTTGTATGTTATTGATGGAATTGAATCTGAATCTTTAAACGGTATTAGTGCCAACGATATTGAAACAATTGACTTACTAAAAGATGCTTCTTCTACGGCAATTTATGGACAAAAAGGAGCAAATGGTGTCGTTTTAATTAGCACCAAAAAAGGTAAAAAAGGAAAAATTTCTATAATTTATGATGGCTATTATGGTCAAAAAAGCATTCTTAAAAAAGTTGCAATGGCAAATTCTGATCGTTTTGCATATTATAATAATGTAGCACTTGGATCATCTACCTATTTTAATCTTGTTCAACCAACAATTGCAACCAATTGGCTAAATGAAATTACAAGAACAGGCGAAGTTTCTAATCACGCATTGTCAATGTCTGGCGCAAGCGATAATGTTAATTATTATATAGGAATATCGAATTATACCGAAAAAGGAATTTTAATTGGAACAGATTTTAAGCGCAATAACCTAATCAATAAAAATGAATTCAAATTTTCTGATAAATTTAAAATCACGCAACTAGTTAGTTTGTCTATTGAGGACAATCAACCAAAACCATTGAGTGCGTTCACAAATGCATACAAACAATCGCCGCTCGTACCTGTAAGGTATTCTAATGGCCGCTATGGTGTTCCGTTTGTTAACGGTCAAGGTTTTAATGATATTACAGGAATAAAGTACAACAATGTTGGCAATCCAGTAGCGCAATTGTTAAATACGAACGAAAAAAACAATAATATAGTTTTGTTCGGAGCATTGGGAGCAGAATTAAATATTTCCAAAAATTTAAAATTTAATACTAATTTTGGTGCAACCGGTAATTGGAGTAGTGGCTATTCATTTGTATCGAATTTAGAAAATTGGTTAGCAGAAAATCCTAGTTTATCAGAAAATGATTATAAAACATTATTTCCAAAAAACCCAGTAAATACACTTTTTCAACGCCGTAGTAACTCCTATATTTGGAATTGGGACAATTATATTACTTATAAAGCAAGTATAAATTTTGTGCATAATTTCTCTTTTGTTGCAGGTTCTTCGCGAACAACGAGTAATAATACCGAGGTTTTAAATGCCAGCAGATTTACCGTACCATTGCAAAGCAATTATTGGTATTTGAACTTTTCGAGCGATAATACAGCAGTTGTTCCAAGTAGTGCAATTTCAAATTTTCAAATTACACCAGTGGTATCGTTGGCCTATTTTGCAAGATTTGAATATGATTTCAAAAATAAATATTTATTGTCGGCAACTATGCGTCGAGAAGGTTTAAGTAAATATCAAGAAAGTAGCAGAATTGGTTATTTTCCTTCAATATCGGCTGGTTGGATAATTTCTAAAGAAAGTTTTCTAGATAATAGTAAGTTCATAAATTTATTAAAATTGCGTGCTGGTTACGGACAATTAGGCAATGGCAAAGGACCAGCAAATAACACAGTAGCTTTTAATCAAAACAATTATCCGTTTGGAGTTGGTCAAATTAGTCAACCAGGAATTTATGTTTTAAATGCTATTGACCCAAATTTAACTTGGGAAAAACTTAAAGAATATAATATTGGACTAGATTTTGCCATTGCAAATAATCATTTCTCTGGAGCAATAGATTACTACAATCGCCAAGCAACCGATTTAATTTTGCCTGTTTCTCCACCATTTGTGTTATCAGAAAACGCAACAATTGTAAATGCTGGAACAATTACCAATTCTGGTTTTGAATTGACATTAAGATATGACGATACTATTGGCAAAGATTTTAAATACTCAATTGGCGGAAATTTTTCTAAAAACAAAAATGAAGTTTCACAAATTGACAATCCTGATTTCAAAAACTTTTTTGGCAGCGGCAGCACCAACAATGGCGAATTTACCAAACTGGTAAAATTGGGTGAACCACTTGGCAGTTTTTATGTTTACAAACAAACTGGTTATGACTCAGATGGTGCACCAATTTTTGACGATTTAGTCGATGGAATTGCTGGATTGACCAATAATGACAGAGTAAATGCTGGTTCGTATATTCCGAATTTTACTTATGGCCTGAATTTGAGTCTCAACTATAAAAGTTTCGATTTTTCTGTAGATGCATATGGCGTTGGCGGAAATAAAATATACAACGGAAAAAAAGCCCAAAGATTTGGTGGCGAAAACATCGAAGACAGCATTTTAGATAGTTTTTGGTCAGTTAGTACACCAAATGGTATCAATCCAAAACCCTTTAATTCAGTTCCAAAACCTTCTACTTATTATATTGAAAATGGAGATTATTTACGTTTAAATAATTTGACATTAGGGTATACATTACCAAAAATAATCCAAAAAATTGACAAAGTTCGAATTTATTTCACAGCCGTAAACCCATTTATTTTTACTAATTATTCTGGATTTTCCCCCGAAGTTGCTGGCAACGATAACGGCAATCCTTTAACTGGAGCAGGAATCGAACTTGATGCTTATCCGACCAATAAAACCATGTTATTTGGTGTAAACCTAAGTTTTTAACATACAAATTACAAATGATGAAAAATTTTTTTAAATATATGTATCTCACTTTACTGCTAGTTATTTCTTTTTCTTGCGAACAAGATCTTGATGTGCCGTTAAATGACAAACAAAGTGAAATCGAAATTCTCAGCAACTCCGATAATGCCATTAGATTAATTAACGGAGTTTACAACAAAAATTTAGATTTTGATATGAATGCTTTTTCATGGATTGGTTTGACAAGCATAACGTCAGACGATGCTGATAAAGGCTCAACACCAGGCGATACTGGCGCAGATAAAGATAAACTAGATGATTTGACTTTTAATTCGTCAAGTTTTTCGGTTGCAGAAGTTTGGAAATCAAGGTATCAAGGCATTGGTCGTGCCAATAAAGCTATTTTTTATTTGAATCAAATAGATATTGACCAAACGCTGAAAACTCGTTTAATTGGTGAAGCTAAATTTTTAAGAGCGCTGTGGTATTTCGATTTGGTACGAACCTTTGGAGGTGTTCCAATTGTTGTTTCCGAAGTAAATATTAATGATATTCCACTAGTAAATGCAATTGTTAATACCAGAAAAACAAGGCAACAAACCTATGCTCAAATAGAACTTGATTTGCAAGATGCAATTAACAGTTTACCATTAAAAAGTCAATATTCTAGCTTAGATTTAGGTCGTGCAACCAAAGGTTCAGCGCAAGGATTGTTAGCAAAAGTTTATTTGTACCAACAAAAATATCAGCAATCGTTTGATATGTCAGGACTTGTTATTTCGTCGGGCGAATATAATCTAATGGCAAATTACGAAGACGTTTGGCGCGATGTTGGCGAAAATAAATCAGAATCAGTATTTGAAGTTCAAGCTACTATCGAAAACGGAATTACACAATTTTCTTATGTACAAGCGCCACGAGGTACGCCCGATTTGGGTTGGGGTTTCAATACACCATCATTAAGTTTAGCCAATGCCTATGAAGCGGGAGATTTGCGAAGAGCAGCAACAATTATGTTTATTCCTAGTACTTTGTGGGATGGTTTGGTACTCACAAACACAATAAACAATCCAAGATACAACTACAAATCATACCAAAGTGCAACCGCCGAACCTTGGAATGGCAATCGAGACATAACAGCAAAAAATCTAAGAGTTTTAAAATACAGCGATGTATTATTAATTCGAGCAGAAGCCGCATTTAATATTGGCAATTTGCCAGAAGCATTAATACAAATCAATAAAATTCGAACTCGTGCAGGACTTGCAGCAGCATTGACAGTAACACAAGTAGCAATATGGAAAGAACGTCGACTTGAAATGGCAATGGAACAAGACCGTTGGTTCGATTTAATAAGAACTGGGCAGGCACAAGTTGCAATGGCATTGAACGGAAAAACATTTGTCGTTGGCAAACATGAAGTTTTCCCTATTCCGCAAGAACAAATTATTGCAACGGGCGGATTATTGAAGCAAAACAATGGATATTAACCCTAATTTATGAATAATTAATTAAAACCAAAAAAAATGAAAACAATTCAATTATCAAAAATTTCTTTGGCGATGGCTTTAGGAATTACAATTTTAGTATCGTGTGGAAAAGACGACGATACACCGGTAACACCAACTTTGCCACCAATTGGCGGTTATGCAAATGCAAACGAAGTTGGAGCTGCAGATTTATTGGCTTATTGGCCCTTGAACGGAAGCAGCAACGAAAGCAAATCTAATACTGCGCCAACGACTGTCGTAGGAGCAAGTTATGAAGCTGGTGCAAAAGGGCAAGGGTTGAAATTAACTGCAGGATATTTAAAGTATCCATCAATTCCAAACTTAGCGACAAATTTACCTGCTTATACTGTTAGTGCGTGGGCAAAAATTAAAAATAATAAGACAGCAGTAGCGGGTAGTGGTTCTGTATGTGTATTTTTATCATTGGCTAGACCAAATGCGTGGGATGGAAATTTGAATTTTTATGCAGAAACAGGAAATCGATTTGCAATTGAGGCTAATGGTGCTGTAAATGATTCTATTGAAGTTAAAACAGGATTTAGAACAACAGTATCTGATGGGCAATTTTATGAAAATTTGTTGAGTTTAGCAAATTGGATGAAAGCTGATAATTTGGTGACTCCAAATAAGCATATTGCAAATCCAATTGCTACAGGCGGTGTATGGGCACATTATCTTGCAACATGGGATGGAGCAACTAATAAATTTATAATTTATGTAAATGGTAAAAAATCTTCTAGTCCTGGATTTGAAAAGAGAGGTACTAATACATCTATAATTTTTGATACTCCTACTAATCCTTATATTGGTGCATTTGGAAATCATTTAACAACAACTGATTCTTGGAACAAAGTAATGACAGGTAATATCGACGAAATCCGTGTTTGGAAAAAAGCACTTTCTGCAGCAGATGTTAATTTTTTGTATGAACTAGAAAAAGCTGGTCGATAAATTTTAAATAACCAAACCTCACAAATTATTTATTTGTGAGGTTTTTTAAACACTTTCTTAAAATGACTAAATTTTTTAGAATTATATTTTTAATAAATTTTTCTATTATTGCAACTTTTTGTTCTAATAGTTCCCCAAAAGAAGCTGTTACTCCAATAGTTGTAATTGTTCCAGATGTTATTATTCCACCAGTTGTTGTAATTAACGACCCAATTACGCCAATTTCTGACATTGATGCTTTAGACTTGGTGCAACGTGATTGTTTGAAATATTTTTGGGAATTTGCACACCCAGTTTCTAAATTGGCACGAGAACGTTATCATACAGATGATGTAAGTAATGATGCAAATATTGTTACAATTGGCGGTTCAGGTTTTGGATTAATGTCTATCGTTGCAGGTGTAGAACGAGGTTTTGTTCCAAGAACAGATGCTGTTTCTAGACTTACAACCGCATTAACATTTCTTGAAAATGCCGACAGGTTTCACGGCGCATGGTCACATTGGATGAATGGCACAACGGGCAAAGTTATTCCGTTTGGAGCCAATGACAACGGTGGCGATATTGTCGAAACTGCATTTTTATGTCAAGGTTTTATAGCGATTAGAGAATATTTTAAAAATGGTAATACGTTAGAACAAGCATTGGCAACCAAAGCCGACATTTTATGGAAAGGTGTCGAGTGGAACTGGTACACCAAAGGCGAAAATGTGTTGTATTGGCATTGGTCGCCAGACAAAGCTTGGATTATGAATTTTAAACTCGAAGGTTACAACGAGGCACTTATTGTTTACGTTTTGGCCAAATCTTCGCCCACTTTTCCAATAGCAAATAACTTGCCATATTCTAATGGTTGGGCTCGAAACGGAAATATTAAAAGTACAGCACAACGATTCGGAATTCCAGTAGTTTTTAATCATAATGGTGCAGGCGGCAATGTTGGTCCAATGTTTTGGGCGCATTATTCTCATTTGGGTTTAGATCCAAGAGGTTTGTCTGATCAATATGCCAATTATTGGACTTTAAATCAAAATCATGCTAAAATTATGTTGCAACATTGTGTTTCTAATCCAAATAATTTCGCAGATTACTCCAATAAATGTTGGGGTTTAACGGCTTCATACACTAGAAATTCGAATGGTTCTACGGGCTATAGCGAACACAAACCAACCAATGACAAAGGCGTTATTTCGCCAACAGCAGCACTTTCTAATTTTCCTTATACGCCAATAGAAAGTATGAAATTTCTTAAATATTTATATGAAGAACATCGTGCAAGATATGTTGGAGTTGCTGGACCTTTTGATGCTTTTTCTCCGCAATATATATGGAAAACACCACGTTATTTAGCAATTGATCAAGGCACAATCGTACCAATGATAGAAAATTATAGAACCGGATTATTGTGGAATCTTTTCATGCAAGCGCCAGAAATTCGAACAGGATTGCAAAGTTTAGGTTTTTCATCAACACAACACGGCATTTAATAAAAAATTAGAGTAATTTTTAAATTCAAACAAAATATTCTCAGTAATTTAATTTATATGAAAAATTACATTTTAATATTGATTTTAATTTTTGGTTATTCAGTATCAAATGCTCAAAATCGTGTAAAAGTTGCAAAATCTGATAAAGAAATTTTTGTATCAAATTTGATTTTAAAAATGACTTTAGATGAAAAAATTGGGCAGTTAAATTTACCAACAGCTGGCGATATAACAACTGGTCAAGCCAACAGTTCTAGCATTGCAAAAAATATTGAAGCTGGAAAAGTTGGTGGATTATTCAATATTAAATCGGTTGCTAAAGTTAAAGAAATTCAAAAAATTGCCGTTGAAAAAAGTCGATTAAAAATTCCGCTTTTATTTGGAATGGATGTCATTCATGGTTACGAAACCACATTTCCGATTCCGCTTGGATTATCTTGTTCTTGGGACATGAAACTTATTGAACGAACGGCCAGAATTGCAGCACAAGAAGCCAGTGCCGATGGAATAAATTGGACTTTTTCACCAATGGTGGATATTGCTCGTGATCCTCGTTGGGGAAGAGTTTCCGAAGGTTCTGGTGAAGATGCTTATCTTGGAAGTCAAGTTGCAAAATCAATGGTCAAAGGTTATCAAGGCAATGATTTATCTAAGAATAATACCATTTTGGCTTGTGTAAAACATTTTGCATTATATGGCGCACCAGAGGCTGGTCGAGAATACAATACAGTCGATATGAGTAGATTATCAATGTACAACGATTATTTTCCGCCCTACAAAGCTGCAATTGATGCTGGTGCAGGTTCAGTCATGGCATCGTTTAACGAAATTGACGGCATTCCTGCAACAGGCAACAAGTGGTTAATGACTGATGTGCTTCGTAAACAATGGGGTTTCAAAGGTTTTGTTGTTACCGATTATACTGGTATACCAGAAATGACAGAACACGGAATGGGCGATTTGCAAACCGTTTCTGCATTGGCACTTAATGCTGGAATAGAAATGGACATGGTTGGCGAAGGATTTTTGTTAACTTTAAAAAAATCATTAACCGAAAAAAAAATAAACTTAAAACAAATTGACAATGCCGTCAGACTAATTTTAAATGCGAAATATGAGCTAGGTTTATTTCAAAATCCTTATCAATATTGCGATGAGAATAGAGCTAAAAATGAAATTTTTACAAATGAAAATAGAGCAGAAGCCCGAAAAATCACATCACAATCTCTGGTTTTATTAAAAAATGATAATGATATTTTACCTCTAAAAAAATCAGGAAAAATTGCAATAATTGGTCCATTGGCCGATGCCAAAGAAAATATGGCTGGAACTTGGAGTGTTGCCACAAATCAATCAAAATCTATTTCATTAATTCAAGGAGTAAAAGAAGTTGCAGGTAAAAATAGCGAAATTTTTTATGCAAAAGGAAGCAATTTAGATGATAATGCCGAATTCGAAGAAAAAGCAACAATGTTTGGAAAATCTTTAAATCGTGATAAAAGATCTAAAGAAGAATTATTAAATGAAGCTTTAAAAATTGCTAAAAAATCTGATGTGATTATTGCTGCATTGGGCGAATCTGCCGAAATGAGTGGCGAATGCAGCAGCCGAACTAATTTAGAAATTCCGCAAACACAAAAAGATTTATTACAAGAATTATTAAAATTGGGCAAACCAGTTGTTTTAGTTTTATTCAATGGGCGACCATTAGTTTTGAATCAAGAAAAAGCTTCTGTTCCAGCAATATTAGACGTTTGGTTTCCTGGTTCAGAAGCTGGATTATCTATTGCTGATGTTTTGTTTGGCGATGTAAATCCTTCAGGAAAATTAACCACAACTTTTCCAAGAAGCGTGGGGCAAATTCCAATTTATTACAACCATAAAAATACAGGTCGACCATTGGGAAACAAAGAAGGAAAATTCGAAAAATTCAAATCTAATTACATCGATGAACGAAATGAACCTTTATTTCCGTTTGGTTTTGGCTTAGGTTACAGCAAGTTTGAATATTCAGATATGAAAATATCAAATAAAAAAATGTCAAGAAAGGAGAAACTAATGGTTTCTGTAAATATCAAAAATACTGGAAATTACGACGGTAAAGAAATTGTGCAACTTTACATTCGCGATCTAGTGGGCTCAATAACTCGACCAATTAAAGAACTTAAAGGTTTTCAAAAAATTGATATTAAAAAAGGAGAAAATGAAACAGTAACTTTTATGATTTCTGAAGAAGATTTAATGTTTTATAATTCTAATTTTAAACGTGTAGCAGAAAATGGCAAATTTGAAGTTTATATTGGAGAAAATTCGGTCACAACCAATAAATTAGAGTTCGATTATACTAATTAAAAAAGTAATAAAGTTGTTAAAGTGGGTGTAACTTTATTTATAAACCAAACTTACCCATTATTTTTAAAAATAAATTATTATGAAAACAATTACTATTAAAAAAATTATTGTTATTGCATTTATTTTTGCAATAAATTTTACAAATGCGCAAGTTTTTATGGATTGTGAAAACAATACCTACAACGCATTGTCTTTTAACGTTTTTGCAAATGGCACAGGTGAGTCAAATGCCGACATTACAATTGTGAATAATCCAACAATAGCGGGTGTTAACACGAGCTTGAAAGTTGCTAAATTCCTTAGAAGAACAGACCCATCATCAACAGTTTTTGCTGGAGCTTTTTCAGGACTTACTGGCGTAACAGCAGATTTTACTGTAAAAAAATATGTTCACGTTAAAGTGTTGAAAAACAAATTGTCACCTACAAAATTCAAGATAGAAGGTGGTTCTACTGGCAATATCGAAAAAGCAAGTACATTGCCTTATGCAACATTGGGTGTTTGGCAAGACATGGTTTTCGATTTCACAACTGCAACTGGATTATATCCGACAGTGGTGTTTTTTCCAGATTTCGAAGAACCGTTAACAAATACTGGAAATATTAATATTTACTTTGACGAAATATACTTAAGTAATAGCCCAACTCCAGATACTGCTTCTTTTCTGGGTGTAAATTCAAATAATATTAGTTCTAATGTAAGTATTTATCCAAGTTTAGTAAAAGATACTTTCACAATCGAAAATTTGGAAGCTTTGCAGTCAATACAAATAATTACTCTAGACTGTAAAACCGTAAAACAATTCAATAACATTGAAATTGGTCAAAATAAAATTGATATTTCAGATCTTAGTTCGGGCATCTATTTATTGAATATTTCATCAAAAAGCGGCTATTTAACTAAAAAAATTGTTAAAAATTAGCCTTATAAAAGTTTTTGTATTGGTTTGATTAGTTTTTAAAAGCCTTCTCAAGTATTGAAGGCTTTTATTTTATCCTAAGGCAATCTGTTAGATATTAATTTTTTATTTTTAATACAGATTACATATTAGGATTCGTAATGAAAACGATTTATTCAATAAAATTAGGGTTCACGGAATTTTTTAGAATGAGAATAAACGTCATATATTAAAGTCTAAAAAATGAGTAAGTGACAAATTTTGCAGAAGAGATTGTTTGTAATAGATTGCCAATCCGTAATCTGGGTTTAATCAACTTTTTAAATATTATTTATGAAAATTATATTTTCGTTAACATTTTTGCATTTTTTTGCATTTAGTTTTTGTCAATCTGTTCAATCGCCATCCAAAAACATTGAATTAATTTTCAAATTATCAAATGATGGAAAACCTTTTTATGAAGTAAAATATAAAAACAAACCAATTGTCAATTCCAGTTATTTAGGAATTTATTTAAAAGATGGTCGAAAGTTAGCATCAGATTTTAAAATAATAAGCACAAAATATCAAAACATCATTGAAAATTGGGATCCAGTTCTTGGCGAACAAAAAACAATTTTAAATGAATATCAAGGTCTAACAGTTTTTTTGATACAAGATAAATCAAATCTTAAAGTAAACCTAAGTTTTAGGGTTTTTAATGAAGGAATTGCTTTTAGATACGAAGTTCCAAAACAAGACAATCTTTATAATTTAATAATTTCCGATGAGGTTTCAGAATTCAATTTGACTGGAAATCACAAGACTTTTTGGATTCCGGGCGATTTTGATAGCAATGAATATGCTTATGAAGAGACTAAAATATCAGAAATCAATACCGAAAAAATTAATTTAGTAAACGGCATCGGAATGAAATCTATTTCAGGAAAATATGTCGTTCAATCTCCATTAATGTTGAAAACGTCCGATAATTTATATTTAAATATTTTCGAGGCAGCAGTTGTAAATTATCCAGTAATGCATCTTGACGTCGATGTTGAAAAATTCAAATTCAAATCACGACTAGTTCCAAATGCAATTGGTGACAAAGTTTATTTGCAAACGCCATTCGTTTCGCCGTGGCGCACGATTATGGTTAGCGATGATGCCAAAGATATTGTATCTTCTAAAATGATTTTAAACCTTAACGAACCTTGTAAAATCGAAGATACTTCTTGGATAAAACCAATGAAGTATGTCGGAATTTGGTGGGAAATGCACGTCGGAAAAGCAACTTGGGACTATGCTGGTTGGCAAAACGCACAAGCTAGTGGCGAATTAAAACCAACAGGAAAACACGGAGCAACTACCGAAAATACAAAAAGTTATATCGACTTTGCTGCTAGAAATGGTTTCGATGGCGTTTTGGTCGAAGGTTGGAATGTCGGCTGGGAAGATTGGTTTGGTGCTTGGAAAGAAGATGTTTTCGATTTTATTACGCCTTACATTGATTTTGATTTGAGAGAAGTCCACGATTACGCCAAGTCCAAAGGAATTAAAATGATAATGCACCACGAAACTTCGAGTTCAGTCGCCAATTACGAGCGGCATTTAGATCGAGCTTTTGATCTAATGAAAAAATACGATTATCCTGCTTTAAAATCAGGTTATGTAGGTCGAATAATTCCTCGAGGCGAGTTTCACGACGGACAAACAATGGTCAATCACTATAATTTTATAGCAAAACGAGCAGTCGATTATAAATTAATGGTCAATTCTCACGAAAGTTCACGACCAACAGGTTTTAGCCGAACTTATCCAAATTATATTTGTGCCGAAGCTGCGCGTGGCAACGAATTTAATGCTTGGAGCAATGGTAATCCGCCAAGTCACGAAACAATTTTGCCATTCACAAGATTGCTCGGTGGCCCAATGGATTATACGCCAGGAATTTTCGAAATCAAAATGAGCAAATATGATGCAACCAAAAAAGAGCAAATTCATACAACATTAGCCAAACAATTGGCACTTTATGTAACAATGTATTCGCCGTTGCAAATGGCAGCCGATTTGCCCGAAAATTACGAGAAATATCCAGATGCCTTTCAGTTCATAAAAGATGTTGAGGTAGATTGGGACGAAAGTAAATACATTGAAGCAGAACCAGGCGATTACTTAACAGTTGTTCGAAAAACCAAAGGCAAAGAAACTTGGTTTCTTGGGGCAATTACCGATGAATATGCAAGAAATACCGAAATAAAACTTGATTTTTTATCATCAAATAAAAAATATGAAGCCACACTTTATGAAGACGGAAAAACAGCACATTGGAAAAATAATCCAATAAATTACACAATAAAAACCATACAAGTCACTTCTAAGTCAAAAATTAAATTAAATTTGGTGTCGGGTGGTGGCGCAGCTATCAGTTTCAAACCAATTAACTAAACCAAATTTTTATTTTTATTATTTATGAAAACAGACCAAACAAAAACTAATTATCCTGCCTTGTTAACCGTTGTAATGGTTTTCTTTTTTTGGGGATTTGTAGCCGCTTCAAACGGAATTTTGATTCCTTTTTGTAGAACACATTTTTCGTTAACCAATTTCGAATCGCAACTATTAGGCTCATCTTTTTTTGGAGCTTATTTTATTGGTTCGGTATTACTTTATTTAGGTTCGTCATTTTTTAAATATGATTTAGTAAATAAATTGGGGTATAAAAACACAATAATTTTCGGATTAGGAATTTCAATTTTAGGCGCATTGTTAATGATTCCTAGCACAAATGCCAATTCATTTTCTATGATGTTGCTATCATTATTTGTAGTTGCACTTGGATTTTCATTGCAACAAACTGCCGCACAACCATTTGTAATTTCACTTGGAAGCGAATCATCAGGAGCCAATAGGTTGAATTTTGCTGGCGGAGTTAATTCACTTGGAACAACAGTTGGACCAATAATTGTTAGTTATTTTCTTTTTGGTAGTTTGACTTCGCAAGTAGAACCATCACCATCAAACATTAATACTTTATATTTAATTCTTGCTGGAGTTTTTGCTTTTGTTGCTTTGGTCTTTGCTTTTTCAAAATTACCTTTGGGCAGAAATGACGAAGCTTTAGAAAATTCCCCAAAAGCAACTGGTTCAATTCTCGCAATTACTTTAGCAATTCTTGGATTAATTTGCATTGGACAATTTACCGAATTATCCAAAACAGTTCTTCTTGTTTTATTAATAATTGTTATAATTGGAATTTTAATTTTCTCGAATCAACAAGCAGTTAAGTCCAATTTGGGTTGGGGCGCAATGCAATTTCCACAACTTGTTTACGGAATGATAGCTATTTTTGTATATGTTGGTGTAGAAGTAACAATCGATAATAATTTTGGTTCACTTTTAAAAACTCCAGGATACTTAACAACAAATGGTTTAGCAGAAAACGAAATTTCTAAATACATATCTCTTTATTGGGGAAGTTTAATGATTGGTCGATGGATTGGTGCAATTAGTGTTTTTAAGTTAAACAAAACCAACAAACTCGTTGCAACAATTGTCGTTCCGTTTGTAGCATTTGCAATTATCATCTACGCCAATTCTTTAAAAGGAACCAATATGACCGATTTATATTACTATGGAGTTTGTATCTTGATTGCCATTGCAACATTTATTTATGCTAACGAAAAGCCAGTAAAAACTATGGTTGCCGTTAGTGCATTAGCCGTAATTGCAATGCTAATAGGTACTTTTACTAACGGAATAGTATCTGTTTATGCATTTATTTCTGGTGGTTTGTGTTGCTCAGTAATGTGGCCTTGTATTTTTGCTTTGGCAGTAACAGGTCTTGGAAAATATACTTCTCAAGGTTCCGCTTTTTTAATAATGATGATATTGGGTGGGGCAATAATTCCGCCGTTTCAAGGAGCAATCGGCGACAGTTTAGGAATTCATATATCTTATTTAATAGCAGCGGTTTGTTTTGTACTATTAATTATTTTAACATTATTAATGCAAAATGTTCTAAAAAAACAAAACATAGATTTAGATGCAATTGAGTCTGAGAGTCATTAAATTTATAAATCTGGGCGTGACCACGAATAAAAATCGTGGTCAGGCTTTCATTCCAAATCTTTTTCTTGAAAAAAATCAAGAAAAAGGATTTTCCCTTCAATCCTTCACGCAAAAAACCTCTCAATGAAAAATCTAGTTTTTATATTTTTACTATTAAGTTCTTCAATTTTTTCGCAATCTGTTGACGAAAATCTGTTGCGAGACATTCATAAATCTGCATTAACAAATGCAAAATGTTATTTTTGGTTAGAGAATTTGTCTAACAAAATTGGTTCGCGACTTTCTGGGTCTGTTGGTGCAGAAAAAGCAGTTCAATACACCAAAACTCAACTCGAAACTTTAGGTTTAGACAAAGTTTATCTTCAAGAAGTTATGGTTCCAAAATGGGTTCGTGGCGAAAAAGAAATTGCATATTTAAAATCGGGAAAAACAAAATCATTATTTGCAATTTGCGCACTTGGCGGTTCGGTTGCAACTCCAAAAATTGGTTTAAATGCAGAAGTTATCGAAGTAAAATCTTTAGATGAATTAAAAACATTAGGTTCAGAAAAAATAAAAGGAAAAATTATCTTCTTCAATAGACCAATGAATCCTGAGTTTATAGAAACTTTTAAAGCTTATGGAAGTTGTGTCGATCAACGTTCATCTGGTGCTCGCGAAGCTGGAAAATTGGGTGCAGTAGCAGTAATTGTCCGTTCTATGAATTTGCGTTTAGATGACTTGCCGCATACTGGCTCAACCAATTATGGAGAAACACCAGAGAATCAAAAAATTCCCGCTGCCGCAATTAGCACAATCGGAGCCGAAAAATTAAGCAAATTATTACAAGAAAATCCAAATTCGAAATTATTTTTCAAGCAATCTTGCGCTATGTTTCCTGATGTTTTATCTTATAATGTTGTTGCCGAAATTAAAGGCTCCGAAAATCCAGATAAAATTATTGTAGTTGGTGGTCACCTTGATTCTTGGGATTTGGGCGATGGTTCTCACGACGATGGTGCAGGTTGTGTGCAAAGTATGGAAGTTTTGAACATCTTAAAAAATATTGGTTACAAACCCAAAAATACAATTCGAGCGGTACTATTTATGAATGAAGAAAATGGAGTTCGAGGTGGTAATAAATATGAAGAATTATCAAATAAAAATAAAGAAAATCATATATTCGCATTCGAAAGCGATTCTGGTGGATTTTCGCCAAGAGGTTTTTCTATTGAAAGTGATGATAAAAACTTCGAAAAAATCTTATCTTGGAAATCTTTATTCGAGCCTTATTTATTGCACAAATTCGTGAAAGGTCATTCAGGAGTTGATATTGGACCATTAAAATCAGCAAAAATTGTCAAAGTAGCATTGCAACCCGATTCGCAACGATATTTTGACCATCATCATGCTGCAAACGATACTTTTGATGCGGTTAATAAACGTGAATTAGAACTTGGAGCTGCAGCAATGACTTCCTTGATTTATCTTTTTGATCAATATGGAATTGATTAATTTTTTAGAAACAATTTATCTAATTATTACCGTAAGTCATTTAATTACATAAAATGGAATACATAATTGAAAATGAAAATTTAGAAATTCAATATATTCCGGGAAATGGGGCTTGGACTTATCAGCTTATTATTCCAAATACAAAAGATATTAAAGGAAAATGGGGCGAATTAAAAGTTTCTGGAAAAATTGACGATTATATATTAGAAAACAAAAATTTAGGACCAGTTAAAAATTCCGATAAAAAAATGTCTCTTAATTCCGAAATCAGAAATTTTATTGGAAAAGGCGGCGGAGATTTTGTAAATGTTACATTGTATCTTTTAAATCAAAACGTCGATAAAAGCACCAAAGATGAAATGATTTTGGAATGTTTTAAAGATGCAGAAGTTTTGAATAAATTTAAAAAACTTAAAATTGAGGAGCAAGATGAAATAATTGAGAATATAAATTCAGTTGCAACAGAAAATCAAAAAGTAGAGAAAATTCTCAAATTTATTGCAAAACTTGAACAGAATAATTAATATCCTAACAGGTTTTCAAAACCTGTTAGGTATTTTTTTATAAACTTTTCAAAAAACCAAAAGTCATTCTCAAATAACCCCGATTGCAATGAATCCCGATTTTTATTCGGGAGAAATGAAAAGCGGGACTAGAGCCTGCAAGTGCGACTGGCGCAGCAATTGCCATTACTGACAATGCCCAAATCTTTCGTTGCTGGAAAATTATTGAATATTAAAAGTTGTTTGAATTTCTGAAACTTCAAAATGCAACATTTTCGAAAAATCTAGTTGATGAAATCGATGTGCTTTTTGTCCACGTCGAAATTGTTCTATAAAATATTCAAGTCGAGTAGGATAGAAGCAAGTTCCAGTTGCAATAACCATATATAAATACAAGCTTCGTTTACCGTTTCCAAGCAAGTAATACTGCATTCCAATTTCTTCAGGAACCGAAATTCCTATGTTGGTTAAAACGTGAATCACGTCGTGGTCTTAGAGTTTTGGCTGAATTTCGAAATGATATTTGATTAAAAAACAACCCAAATGAAAACCCAATGTTCCAGATTTATGTTGCAATAAGTCTGATTTTCCGATTGCCCAAGGCTTGTTTTTTTTAAAGAATTTTTGATACGGTTTTTTCGAAACTTCGTATAATCTTTCGATTAATTTGTCTTTCATTTTTTAAATTTGATTTAGTTTAAATTTATTAATTATATTATTAAAGTACTTTGAATTTCAAAGCGAAAACATAAAAAAAAACTAGCTATCTTTTTTGGATTAATTTTTCAAGTGCGTTAATATGGTCAGTAAATGCTTTTCGACCAGAAGTACTAGCTCGATAGCTTGTGTTTGGTTTTTTGCCAATAAATTGTTTTTCGATAATGATGTATTCTTCAAGTTCTAAGGCTTTAGTATGACTTGCTAAATTACCATCGGTTACGCCCAAAAGTTCTTTCAGCATATTAAAATCAGCAGATTCGTTAACCATCAAAACAGACATAATGCCTAATCGAATTCGGTGGTCGAATGCTTTATTAATATTTTGTATGATGTTTATCATAAGCCTTTTATTTGCCACAAAGGCACAAAGTTTTTTATTAATTTGATATCAAAAAAAAAATAAAGTTAAAATTTCCAAAATCTATATTCTATATTCTTTAATCTATTTAATAATTATCAAAAACGGTTTCTAAAATTTTAGAATTTACAATTTGCGACGGAGCGACAACATCTTCTTCGAGAGGAATGTTTTTGCCATATCTCTCGGCTAAAATAACTTTTACTTTATTACTATTCAAATTAAATGATTTTAATTTTGCTAATTGGCAAAGTTCTATATTTGCCGCATTTTTATAGATTTTCCAGACCAATTCAGAACAATAAATTTGGTCATCATTCCAATTGAAATAACCATCATAATCTTTATTCAAAAAATTATGACCGTAATCTTTCATTTTTTGTAAAGTTAAATCAGTTAAAATAGTTTTTGCATTTTTAAGCCTTTTTACAACATATTTATTGTCTTTTCCGTGCGTAATCCAATCTGCAATCGGTGTTAATTTGACTGGTTGAACGGCTTCGAAAACCATTTTTGTGTCATTGATTATAAAAATTATTCCACAATGCGAAAACTTTGAATTGGTTGCAATTCGAACCGCTTCGCATTGAGCCGATTGCGAAGTTTGAAAAATCATATCGCCATCTTGAATTTTTTCAAAATCTTTATTTTCGATTTTATTTGTTGCAATTTCTTTTTTTGAAAATACTTTTTTTGTAATCGCCAAAGCAAAATAAAAACTCAAGCCAAGTGTGACAATTGCAAATATTATTTTTGATTTTTTCATTTGATTAATTTGACTAAATGTTTCAAAATATTTAAAATTTAATATCTCAATTTTAATTTTTTTTTCTAAAATCATATTTAAAATACATCATACTTCCATATAATATGTGACAACCACCAAAACCCAAAGCCCAAAACAGCAAACCAAATCCTATAAAAAAAGTATTTAAAATTCCCAAAATTATCATTGTTAAACCTAAATAACGAACATCGCCAACCGTATATTTACTTGCATTAACACAAGCCAAACCATAAAATATAAGAGTTAAAGGAGCAATTAATGTAAAATCTTCTTTTTCGATTAAGTACATACATAAATAGCCACCAACTACTAAGGGAATTAAAAAATTGATTACCAATCGTTTAGAAGTTATATTCCAAACGACTTCATTATTTTTTTTGGCTTTGTTTACGCTCAATACAATTCCAGTAATTATTGACAAAGTTACAACCGTAAAAGCAATTCCGAAAAGTTTGTACATATCGTTTAATGAAATTATTCTATAATAAATGTCATCAAAAAATTCGTTTTCTATATATAGAATATTGAACGCCATAAATGCGCCAATTATTGCATAAATTCCAGCTAATATGCCAGAAAAACCACTCAAAGAAATAAATTGTGATGATTTACTCATCATATTTTTTATTTCGGAAATGTCGTTCAAATATTTATTTTCCATTTTTAAGTACTTTGAATTGCAAAGTAAATGTAAATTAATTGTTTTACCAAACTTTTATTAAATTATTTTTTTAATTGGGAAAATATTATGTCAGTAACAGATTTTTCTTATTATAATTTTTTTTGTAATATTGAAAGTTAAATAAAATTTATGAAAACCGTAAATCAAGAATATATTTTAAAGAAAAAAACTGCATTGATAAAAGCTGTAACTCAGCTAAAAAAAGAATTTATCGGTCTCGATGGCATTATCGATGAATTAGCAAATACCATTTTGCCGTGGTGGCTTTTTCCTGAAAACCAATTGCGACCCTTAATTATTAATCTTTGGGGAATGACAGGTTCGGGTAAAACGGCTTTAATCAAGCGATTGTCGGAACTTTTGAATTATCACAAGCAACTTTTAAGGTTCGATATGGGTGAATTCGGAACCGCAAGTTCATTCCTGAAATATACTTTAACACGACAATTGATTCAGTTTAGTGAAATGAGTCCAATAATTGTTTTAGACGAATTTCAATTTGCAAAAACCAAAGACGAACAAGGCAAAGAAGTCAATAACACAAGTTTGAGAATAATTTGGGATTTGCTTGACAGCGGACAATTGACTTATGAACCTGACGGAAATTCTTATTATTTGACTAGAGCAAAAAAAATCACGAAAATATTAGAAGCTGCGTTAAAAAATCGAACTGAAGTAAAGAAAGGAATAATTCAAGGTCAAAGTAATGATTTGGGTGAAATTTTAATTGCGTTCAACTTTGGTTATCAAGATTCTACAGTAGATAGAACTAATGAAAATATTCCATTTCAAAATAATGAGGCTTTAATTTCTGATACTTTCTGCACAGGAATTTACGAAATGAACAATGCCAAGTTTACCGATTGGCGAGAAATTGCCGAAGAAATTAAATTGCAACCCAATTTAAAAGCTATTATTCAGTTCATTCAAGATATTCTTGAAGATGAGTACGCATTTAAAACTATGGATTTGTCTAAATGTTTGATTTTTGTAGTAGGAAATCTCGATGAAGCTTTCTCGATGAGCAACAACATTAATCCAGATATTGATGCCGATGAGTTTAGAAGATTTACATTAAAAATCAATATTTCAGATATAAAAACTGCTTTGCAAACCCGTTTCAGAAACGAACAAATTGCTCGATTAGGTAACAATCATTTGATATATCACGCTTTTTCACATAAAAATTTCGAGAAATTAATTACTATGCATTTGAATCAAATTGCTAAAATTTCTGAAGAAAAATTCGATTTGAAATTGAAATTTACAAAAGCTGTTAAGGATTTGTTATACAGCGAAGGCGTTTTTCCAACTCAAGGAGTTCGACCAATTATCAGTACAATTAGAAATTTAATCGAAAGCAATATTACCAAAATTGTCTTGCATATTTCTGAAGCAAAACTTGAGAAAATTGATTCAATACTTTGGGATTTTAATGACGATAATTTTATTATTAATTTTATTTCCAATGAAATAACTATCGATAAAAAAAGTTTTTTTGTAGTTCAAAAAATAAATTCTTTGCGAAAAAGCGCCAAAAACGATTTGCAAGCCATCGTTGCGGTTCACGAAGCGGGTCACACTTTGGCATCAATGTTTTTGGCTGGTGTTATTCCAGAATATGTCATTACCAAAACGGTCGATAGCGAAAGCAATGGTTTTGCCTACATCATTTTGCCAGAAGAAATTATAACTTACAGATTGTTAAAAGATCAAATAAAAATTGGTCTTGGTGGCTATCTTGCTGAGAAATTCATTTTTGGTTCAGAAAACAATACAACTGGAGTTCGAGGAGATTTAGAAAAACTCACGATGAATGCACATCAAATAATTCGTGATTTCGGAATGGGAGGAAAGCCGTACAAAATGAATATTCACGATTATGGTGGTAATGCATATCAGTTCACATTTGATGAAATGCTCCAAAAAGAAGCCAAAAAAATTATCGAAGATTGTATTATTGAAGTCAATAAATGTTTCTTAGAACACAAAACTTTCTTGTTAATTTTATCGAAATTTTTAAGTGAAAATAGCAGAATCAATAAAGACCAAATAGAAAAAATGGCACAAGATTATTTCAAAAATAACAACATCATTCCAATGAAATTTGTAGATAAAGATTCGTATTACGATTTTAAGAAAAAACTAGATTTGATGAATTAATATTTTTTCTATAATTTAAAAATCCCACCAAAAGCAATCGTTCTTTCAAAAAATAAAATTTCTTGAGTAGCTTTGTCAGACTTGTCAAAAGTTGTTCGAATGTTGTACATATTTATATAACCGGCTTTGAGTTCTGTTTGAATGAAAAAATGTTTAAAAAAAGTAATATTTAGTCCAGCTTTTGCAGAAATTCCTATTCCGGCAACATTATAATCGTCGTGTCTCGGTCTGCTCAATAAACTCGAATCTGTTCTAGGATAGATAAAACCCGTTCCCAATCCTTCGGTCAAATTTATTTGAATTTTGTCTGTATTTGGCAATTTAAACCAACTTGATACATCATCAAACCTTGAAATTTCGGCGTGAACATAATTCAATCCATCAGTATGTTCTAATTTCAAAAAATCGTCAGTCATCACAGTTGGTTTATTGTGGTAAACGCCATTAAACTGCGAACCAACTTCCGAAAGTGGTAAATTTATTGTTCCATTTACATTAAAAGTTTGATTTTGGCGCACTACATATTTCATATGATCGACACCAATCGAAACGTTGTATTTATCGGAAATAAAATATCCAATTCGCAAATTTGTCTGCGGAATTGTCATTCTTGCAGGATTTATATAATCAATATGCCAACCTTTTGGTTTGTCATCAGCAACTGCATCTTGAACTGTAAAATTGTAGTCATTTCCTGTGTAATGTATATCTGATTTCGCATACGAATCACGATTTCCTCCCCAAAAAACATACCATTTTCCTTTATTATGCGAAGTGTATTTTTCTAAATTAACATCTTGAGAAAAAGAATTTCCGAAACTAAAAATCAATATTAAAACTAAAATTATTTTTTTCATTATATATATTTGAAGCTATTTCCTGCTGTCATTCCAATCTTTTTTAAAAAATTGAAGAAAAATCAATTTTTCAAAAAAGGATTTTCCCTTCCATCAGGGCTAGGGCTTATTTTTAATTTACAAAATTATCCCCAAAATTAAAATTGATTGATTGTTTGACGAATCGCTACTAATTTGGTCATTAATCCTTCAAAAAGGTCTAAATGCAACATATTTGCACCATCGCTTTTGGCATTGGCTGGGTCAAAATGGGTTTCTATAAAAATGCCATCAACACCAACTGCAATTCCTGCTTTTGCGATAGTTTCAATCATATCAGGTCGTCCGCCAGTAACTCCAACTACTTGATTTGGTTGTTGTAAAGAATGCGTAACATCCAAAACTGTTGTCGCATATTGTTGCATTGTTGGAATACCACGAAAATCGACAATCATATCTTGATAACCAAACATCGAACCACGATCGGTAACCATAATATTTTGGTTATGGCAATCCAAAACTTTCTGAACAGCGTGTTTCATACTTTCTGGACTCATAAATTGTCCTTTTTTCAAGTTGACTACTTTTCCAGTATTTGCTGCAGCGACAACCAAATCGGTTTGACGTACTAAAAAAGCTGGAATTTGCAAAACATCAACATATTCGGCTGCCATTTCGGCATCTTGATTGGTGTGAATATCTGTAACAGTGGGAACGCCAAATTCTTTTGAAACTTTTTGAAGTATTTTTAACGCTTTTTCGTCTCCAATTCCAGAAAAACTATCAATTCTAGAACGATTGGCTTTCTTGAAAGAACCTTTAAAAACATAAGGAATCTGTAATTTATCGGTTATTCCAACCAATTTTTCTGCAATTCTCATTGCCATTTCTTCGCCTTCAATTGCGCAAGGACCAGCCAGAATAAAGAAATTGCCACTTTTGGTATGTTTTATTTGAGGTATGTTATTGATATTCATGTTGTGTATTTATTTTTTTATACTAAAACCAATAGGAGCCAAAAGCAAACCTTTTTCATATATATTAAGGTATAAAACTTTTGGATTTTTTAGACCTTCATAAGTAATTTCATAAACCGCCAAAAAACCACCACCAGTATTGATGTTTTTGCTTGGAAAAGGACAACAAATTCCTGTTTTTTTGAATGTAATTATTTCGCTATTTGGTCCAGAAAGTGCATTCAAGAAACGGTTGCAGTTTATTTCTTCGTCGTTAGAATTTCTATAAAAAACATTTACTGGATAATTTTTATCAAAACCATATTTAGAATCATTACTTATTTCGGTTAAAACAAAAGTATTTTGCTTGGTCAATTTAGGAATTGGTGCATTATTATCGACATTCATTAAAGTCGATTTTGTACTTATACAAGAGGTTAATGCCAAGAAAAAGAGAGTAAAATATAATGATTTTTGAAACATTTTATCAAATTTAGGTTATTAAATATTGAATATTATTTGCAATATTTGTACCAATTTATTTTTTTTTTAAATAATTTCTGCGCTTAATCCTGCTTCTAATAAAAGAGAACATTGTCTGGTTAATTCTTTTAAACTACCTGTTTTTACTGTACATTTTCCTTTGTAATGAACCAAAATTGCGCATTGTTCGGCTTGTTCGATTGTATGTTCACAAACTAAAATCAATGTTTCGATAACGTGGTCAAAAGTATTTACATCATCATTAAAAAGTACAATTTCGTTGTTTAAATCAACGTTTTCTTGAACTTGTACTTCTTCTAAATAATCTATTTCTGTTGTCATTTTATTATAAATTTAATTATAATTAATTTTTATATTTAAGCGAAACCCAATTGTTTCTTTGAAATTTTTTAATGTATGTCAATCCTTTTTCGGTGCAAGATGCATTTATAAACGGAATATCTTCTTCGTAAAAACCGCTAAATAAAATTGTTCCGTTTGGATTTAGACAATCAACATAAGCTTGCATATCGTTCAATAAAATATTTCGATTGATATTTGCAATTATTAAATCGTATTTTTTATTGACTAATAAACTTGCATCGCCTTCATAAACTTTGATTTCGCTGCAATTATTGCGTTCGGCATTTTCGATAGAATTCAAATAACACCAATTATCAATATCGATTGCATCAATTGGTTTGGCACCTTTCATTTCGGCTAGAATTGCTAAAATTGCAGTTCCGCAACCCATATCAAGTGTTTTCATTCCACGAACATCGGTTTCCAAAAGATGCTGAATCATCATGTGAGTTGTCTCGTGGTGACCTGTACCGAAACTCATTTTTGGTTCTATGACAATGTCAAATTCGGCATTGGTTTTTGGGTGAAAAGGAGCACGAACGTGGCAATTTCCATCAACATCTATTGGATCGAAATTTTTTTCCCATTCTTCGTTCCAATTTACTTGTTCAATCTCTTCGATTTTGTAGGAAATAATGAATTGTGGCGAATTTAAAATAAACAAATCATTAATAATATTTTCGTTCCACAAATGTTTTTGAATATAAGCAGTTACACCAAATTCGCTTTCGACAAAGCTTTCGAAAGGCAATTCTCCTAATTCTGCGACTAATATCTCTGAGCCTAGTTCTTTGGGTTCAACCGTGAAATGATAACCTAAATATATGTTTGACATTCTGAATTTTTTTGCAAAGATAATCTATTTTTTAATTGTTTTAGAATCTTTAACAACAGCAATCATAACTCCGAAATCGCCATCAGTTTGTTTCCAATTTTGCTCTGAAAGATAGGTTCTTGACACAAATGCATCGAAAAATAAGGCGTTTTTGCAACCTAAATTTTTGAAATATTTTGCAAAATCAAATAAATTAATATCTTTTTTTGACATTGAAAAAATTACAGAATTATCAGGTAAAATTCCAACACCATTTCTAATGTTTACGTTTGTTGAACCTTCTTTAAAACTTGGATGAATTTCGCCATCAATTACCAACATTGGTCCTGATTGCGTAGCATATTTTATGTTTTTATTGTTGAATTTTTCTGTTTTACAAACTCCGGCTTTATTGTCATTTGTAACATAAAAAATACCGTTTGGTTTTAAATAAAAATTACCTTCATTGCTGGTTGTATCAACTTTAGTTTTGGTAATTTTGTTTTCAATAAACAGTCCAACTGGCGCATAACCTTTATGATACATTCCACCATTGGTTGCAAAAATTAATTCTTTTTTGTTTTTATTGAGCCAAGATTTTAAATTTGCAATACTTGTAAAATTGTTTTCTTTGTTATCTTTCCAAAACATTTTGACTTGATTCTTTTTTGGATTTACAATATATTCAACAAAATTATCGTTCTGATTTTCGATTTTTTTTGAATAAATAAAAAAAGTAACTAAAAAAAGAATTGGAACAATTAAAATATAGTTTTTTAAATTTTTCATTTTAATTGTTTATTTCAATAGACTTTTCGCTTTGTCTAACAAACCTTTGCCAGTTTCTTTAATTTCGGTTGTTGTTTTGTCGATAACTTGGTCTTTGCTGTATTTTGATAAATTATTTATAAATTCGTTATAACTATCAATATATACGAAAATTTCATCAACATTTTTTACATTTTGTTCTTTCAAAACTTTTTGCCAATCGACTTTTGATAAAACGTTAAATATGAATTTAGTTGCTATTTTGGTCATAAAAAATTTATCGACAACCGTATTTTTCATGTCGCCTTTTTCACGATTTTGTAAGTAAACAATCGTTTCGTCGATAGATTTTTTTTCATCATTTGCTAAAAGCGGACTTAGTTTTAATTTTTTTAACGATGTAATTGCCTTTTGATTTTCTTCTTGTTTTATGTACACAAACGATTCAACAACAGCTGTTAATTCGTTGTTTAAACCCATTTTTTCGGAATTGTCAATAAATGCTTGAAAATCTTCTAATGCTCTTTTTTCGTCGATTTCTCTTTCCATCATTAAACGGTCGAAACCACGAAAAAGATGGTTCAATGAATTGAATGTCAAGCGTGCGTTCTCATCGGTCATATTGCTCCAACCAAATATGCCTTTTACGATTTCTAAATCAACATTTGGATTTTTATCTAACCAATTTAAGTTGTTAGTTAATTCATTTTCAGAAAGATAAAGCAGCTTTTTTTCGAAGAATAAAAAACCGCGATAAAACTGTAATAATGCTTTTATTTGATTGTCAGGCATTAAATCTGGATTGGTTTTTGAACATTCGTACAATGAAACTTCTTTGCCTAAATCTCTAGATAAAATTACGATTGCACTTAAAATTCCGTGTTCAATATTCTGTGTTTCAATTTTAGAATCGCCAGTTAAAAACACTGGATTAGAAACTGGTTTTTCGCTACTCGAAATGTTAATTACTTCAATTAAAGTCGGAAATTTGTCTTCGTCAGTTGTTTTAATAAACTCTTTCATTGTGTTGTAATCTTGGTACAAATTGATGTAATCCATAACAGATAAATTCGAAAAATTAGGTTTTCCGTCAACCATAATTTTAGAATTTACATTTGAAATACTGCCAGACAATTTCTGAAATTCTGGTGGAACATTTTTGCCATTAGCAGCTGCTCGAAGGCAAATTTTTCCCATTTTATAGGTCAAAACTTTTTCGGAATATAGATTTTCTTCCAATTCTGCTCGGTCTTTTTCAAGTAAAACTTCATCGGTTTTATCGCCGCCACAACTTTGCAAAATTGCAATAAAAAGTACTAAAATTATTGATTTATAAATTTTCATTTTTGATTATTTGTATATTAATAGTGCAAAAATAACTATTAAAATATTGATTTTAAAATTTTTATTTATGTTTTCCAATTTAAAATATTCTAAAAAGCTATCGCTACAACATCTGCAACAATTGTAATTTGAAAAATGGAAAACAAAATCTTAAATTTCCATCACTATCTCTTTAATATTTGTATTAAATTATTTAAAGTAACTATCATTAAAGCTGAAGAGTATCATAAAATTTTAATGTTTTTATTCATTCGGAAATATCTCTTGAAGTTATTGGTATATTAAAAATTAAAGAAAATTGATGGTTGCCAACGCTTGGAAATGGATTTTTATTGGTCGTAATATTATAGCCATAAAACAAGTTGAAGTAACCGAATCCTAATCCGATTTTAGGTGTAACTACAATATCTTTATTATCAAAATCTGTTTGATATTTCGTTTCCAAGCCAACTGCAACAATTGATAAATTGTATTCTAAACCGATTTTTAGACCAAAAACATCTTCATAATTTGGAGTTTTTGGCACATATTCTATTGACGAATAATAGGTTTTCGAGAAAAAACCTGTACAACTAGAAATATGTTTCATTTTAGAATATCCAATTTCTGACACAAATGATTTTTGAATTCCAAGTCCAACTCTTAGGTTTTTATAAATTTTAGTTTGATGTAAACGATTTATTCTAAAATCGGGTACAATTTTAATTGAATCTTTTACTTGCGCAAACGAATTATTTATTATAATCAAAAAAATAATTAGATTAAGATTTTTCATAATTTTATTATTATATAAATACTAATGCAAAAATTCCTAAAACCAAAATTATCATTAAAATGAAAGACAGTGTATTTTTCTCTTTTTTAATATTATACATTATTCCTTCTATAAATAAAACTGTAATCCAAATTACTGCAACCATGAATCCTCCAACAAATAGTCCTAAACCATTATCTGTATGTCGATGTTCATTTGCTTGAAGATCGCAGTGTTTATGCGGATCATTATTGAAATACCAAATTATAAACATAATTGATAAACAAATTAGTAAAACTCCAATTCTGATTATGAAATATTTTAGTATTTTCTTCATTTAGTAATCTATATTATCAAACCATTTGTCTAAAAATGATCTATTTTTGAAATAATTTTCAATGCTATAAGTTGGTGCAATTATAAATATTTTATTTGTTTTGTCGAACTCTAAAACAGGTTTTTTATTTTCGAAATTAACTGAACCTATTATTGTTACCAAATCACCTTCTTTAAGCAAATATTGATTGTATCTTTTCTGGTTTTTTTTGTATTGTTTGTTTAAATCTAACCAAAGAAAATCTAAATTTTCGGGTTTTATTAAAATTTGACCTATTTCGGTTTCAATAAAGAATGAATTACATTTTTTATCTGTAAAAAAATTAGAAATCTGTTCACCTTCAGAATCGCTGTAAATTTTTTCTATTAAATAATAATATGCTACACATTCTTTATTTTCAATTGGCGCAATTAAAGGTTCAATCATTTTTATTTTGCCAACAATTTTAGAAGTTCCTTTTGTTTTTGAATTCAATTCGAAATTGGATAAACTTTTATTCAATTTTAAAAATCGACTTCTAGAATTTGGATTTATTCTAGCTAAAATTAATTTTATTAGCCATATAATTATTATTAACGGAAAAATAAATAATAAAACTATTGATCCAAATCCTTTTAAATAAGAAGTCCAAGTTTTTGGTTTTCCGTTATTGAATTTTAGATTTAATTGATCGAGTTCGAGATTTTCTTCTTTACTATCTTCAAAAACAGAATACAATATTCCGATAAATCCCAAAATAAAAACCGAAAGAAATTGTATTATAAAAATAAAAATCGAGGCTTGTGCATAAATTAAATAACCAAAACAAATTAATTGAGGATTCATTATAAAAAATAACCAACCGTTAAATTTCAATCTAAATAATCCATTCAAAATTAAAGTATGAAAAACTGCAATAAAACAACTAAAAGCCATCATTCCTATTAATAATGACAAACTAACATTTTGATAGTAAATTGTTTCTATAAATTTTTCCAATTTGTAATTTTAAATTTTCATTCTTTAGAAATATTCAATAACCAGTTACTAACAAATTTCGAGCCGATTTTAAACTGCATTTTTGATATTTTGAATACGCTAGAGCAGCTCGATTTCTGATTTTTTCGTCAGTTTCGTTATTTATAAAACCCGATATTGCATCGTGCAGTGTGTAGGCTTCTGGGCACATTAAGCCTGTTGTCCAAACAATTGGGTTCGATTTTGTAGCAAGTAAATGTGGTGCAAAATATTTTTTACTTATACAAGCCAGAATAATACAATCGCGTTTTTTGGCATCAATATTTTCAAATTTTTGGTTTAATTTAAAATCCATTAAACCATCGTGACCAATATATGCGTTGAGTTTTGCATTGCCATAAATACCAATAGTAATATTATTTACTTTTATAGTTTCGTTTAATATTCCAGCATTGCTTTGCAAAAAATCTTTGGTACATTGTTCTATAAATTGTCCGTCGTAAGCATCGGCAACAAGATAATAATTTTTTGAAACGTGCTTAAAAATTAATCTTTCGAGTTTAATATTATCTAGTTTTTGGGTTTTAATTAATTTCCATTCTTTACTTTTTTTGAAATAAGTTTTAATGCCAAAACCGCAACCCCAATATAGATTGTTATCTGGATCTTGACCATTACCAATTTTGGTAGGAACGGGCACAATTCCTTGGTATTTATTGTCGCATAAAGCTACAAAAACGTGAATTGTTTTGTTTATGGTATCAAATTTCGTTTCGTTAATTAAAACAGATTTTTCAGAAACTAACGCTGAATTTTTAGTTTTCGAATTACAGTTTATAATCGAAAAAAATGCTAATAGTGGGATTAAATATTTTATCATAATATTAAAACTAAATTTAATCATTTTTATTATCGACAATTTTCTATAATCGATTCATCGAATTGATAATCCAAACTTTTTGCTTTTTTAAAATCTTTGCAATAGTCTTCGTTTTCAAGTAATTTTTTTATTGCACCACGCACATAATAGGCGTAACCAATTTCGGAATCTTCTTTTATTGCATGGTTACAATCTTGCAAAGCGGAAAGTAAATTTGGTTTTGAATATTCAATTTTTGATTGCACTGGCAAATCCCAGCGACCAAAATACATCGTATTTGGGCTGTTCATAGTAATAAATGAACTTCTATATTTTATTTGGGTTTTTAAATTTATTTTGGCAATAGCACGATTGATTAATGCAATTGGAACAGAAACTTTTATCTGTAAACATTTATCAAAATCGGCAATTGCTTTTTCGTTTTCGCCCAAAGCCATTAGAATTAAACCACGAACATTGTAATAATTTTCGAGTCCAAATTCGGGTAAGTCTGGAGCAATTTTTATACCTTTTTCGATTTCAATTAAAGCGTCTTCATATTTTTCTAATGCAAATTTCGATTTCGATGACATTAAATGATTTGTTGCTAAAGTTCCATTTACATATTTATCAAATTGAGATTTTTCCATCGATGCATAATTTGTATTCAATCTCATATCGTCAATTAAATTATCGACATTTTGATTAGATAAATCGTAATCGGCAACAGCCTTTTCGAATTGATTTACTTCAAAATAAGAGTTTCCTCTAAAAGAAAGTGTCATCGAATTTTTAGGAAATTTTTCTAAACCTTTAGTATAAATAGCAATAGATTTTTCAAATTCTCTCATATTATAATGTGCAATTCCTCGCTGAAAATAATAACTTGGCTTGGCAATTTTGCAATATTCGGCTATTGAATTTTCTATTTCTGATTTTAAATTATTTTCTGAATCATATAAATTCAAAAGCTCTAAACTTTTAGATAAATCTTCACATGAACCGTTCATATCTTCAGCTTTGTAACGAATTTTCGAACGCATAAAAAATGACATAAAATCATTTGGATTCAGTTCGATTGCTTTCTCTAAATCAGAATTAGCTTTGTAATATTCGCCTTGAGAAGCATAAATTAGACTTCGTAAATTATAGGATAGTTCTTGATTTGGATTCAATGAAATTGCTTTTTCAATATCTTTTAAAGCATCGTCATATTTGTATTGGCTAAAACTAATTTGAGCTCTTTGTAAATAATTAGAATAATTTTTTGGATTAAGATTTATTGATTTGTTACAATCAAGCAAAGCCAAAGTATTAAGACGTTCATTAAAAAAATATTTCGCCCTCAAAACGAACAATTCGGCATCATTTGGATTTATTTCTATTGATTTGTCATAATCGATTTGTGCTCCAATTTTATCATTTTGATCGGCTTTGAATTTGGCTCGGTTAGCATATAAACTTGCGTTTTTGGGTTCTAGTGCAATTGCTTTGTCAAGATAAATTAATGCTTTTTTGAAATCTTTTTTGCGAGAATAAACTCTACCTAAATAATAATGAGATTCGGCACATTTTGGTTTCGAAGTTAATTCTGTACGATAATATTTTTCGGATAAATCGTAATTTTTGTTTTTTAAATAAAAATATCCTAAAGAACGATTGGCGTAATTTTGCTTTTTTTTATCTTTTAATTGTTCTAATAATAATTTTTCTACAACATCTTTTTGATTCGTCTTCAATAGGGAGTCAATCCATTTTTCATGTAGGTCTTTTTTTTGAGAATAACTAGAGAAACAAATTGTCAAAATTAGAAATGCGATTTTTTTTTTCATTATAAATGATTGATGTTTTAAAATATTAAATTTATTAAAATGTTCTTAATAATTTGATTTCAAAATAAATTAAGATTTAAAATTTATAGGCTATGGTCTAAATAATATATTTATATAAAACACATAGAGTCATAGAATAATCTGTTAAAAAAAAAACAATAGAATTTCATTTTTCACATAGCGATGAATTCTATATAAAGCAAAGCTCTTTTTTCAATATTATTTTCTATGTTTCTATGCGTTTCAATATATTTATTAGACTAAAGCCAATTTATATTATTCTGATAATAAATAATAAAATTGGCTGTGGTTACCTGAAAAAATGCCAAAGATTTTAAGACAAAGAAAAAAAATATTCTAAGATATCTATAAAATCTATGGCATAAATCATATAAAATTAATTTTTAAAGATTTAGAAATAAATTTAAGCAGTTGTTGTTATTTCATCATTTTCTTTTTTGCCTCCGAATTGTCCCCAAATCAACAAACCAATTATAGCAACCAAAAGCAGTTTACCACCAAATTTATTCCAAAAAGATAATGGACTTGATGATGCATCAAGTTTATGTTTTTCTTTTAATTCAGCAATTTCGTCAGGTTTTAAATCATAAATTAAATTTTCTGCTTCATTTGTCAAGGCAAAAGTTCCGTTTTCGTTCCAAGCTGGAATCCAAACAGCACCATATTCGTTGTACAAATATACCAAATGCAATTGTTCGCCTTTGTCTGTTTTAAACCATTCTAGATTTGGAGCATTTTCAACTTTCGAAAGTTTTTCGCAAGGAAAACAAACTGGAACTTTTGCACGAGCAACTGATTGATTTACAGAAAATAAACACATTAATAAAGCAATAAGTAGTAGATTGATTTTTTTCATTTTTTTCATTTTTGGTTAAATTTATAAAACAACTATTGTTTTCAACAATTCAAAATTAACATTTTTTTTAACATTTAAGCTAAATTGAGTCATTTTTTTTACAAAGTTAAATGTGTTAAATATTTTGCCTTCATTATGGAAATTTGATTGAAATTTTTGCATTCCGATTCAACGCATATTTCTTTTTTATTATAGTCTTTGACTGGAAAAAGTCTGTTCATAAACCAAGGATTTTCATGTTTAGTAATTTTGGCATTATCAAATAAATAAAAAATATATTCGCTGTAATTTTCGTCTATTCTAAAAACTACTTCTTTAACATTTTTCCATTCAATATAATAAGTAACATCAAAAATAGGTTTAATAAATGCCATTCCAAAATCATCAAAAATTACAGAAGATTGCTTTTGTTCAAAATATTCTTCTTCGTCCTCATAAGATTTTTTTGCATTTTTATATCCGTAAATTATCAAAAATGTAATTGCTAAAAAAATTATTGATACAAAAATAGAATCTAATTGATTTCTATTTATTTCAAGCAAAAACCCTGAAATAAATAGTACAATTATGAAAATTATAATAAGAATTTTATAAATAGGTCTCATTTTTATTAATCAATCGTTTTAAAAGTCATAACCGATTGTAATTTTTTGTTTTGATCGTACAAATAAGTTTGTGTATCGCAATTTAGATTTGTAATTGTTTTGCTTGTATTTATCACTTTTCCTGATTCGTTCTTTTCTTCAAAAAAATTGAAGCTTTTTAATCGACTTAAATTATATTCAGAAATTATTTTTTTATCAGAAACTGTTCTTCTAATTAATTTTGAATAATAATCGTTGGTGTTATTTTTATAACTATAAATTGTTTCAACATCATCGTCAATCTCTTTAATCACTCGATTAAAATTGTCGTAAAAATATTTAATGTCAATAACAACCGATTTGTCCTCGCGATACGAAGTTCGATTTATGCATTGTTTTTTATCATTCAAATAAAAAGTTTCATAACTAATTGGTTCTTCGTCTTCAAGATAAACTACATAAAACTTGTCAATCTGGTAGATATAAACTGCTGTTACAAGTTCGTTGTTTTTGTTTTTTAAATAAGTCAACAAACCAAATTCATCAGTTTGATAATTTAAAACATCGGTAATTGAGTCATTTACCATATTTTCGAGCTTTATTAATCTATTTTTTTTATCATAATAATAATTTGCACCATAAGATGCTTTTAGTGTCATAGCTTCATCTTGAAATACTTCAAATTTCCTTTTTTTGTATTTGCAATTTTCTTCGTCTTTTTTTGGTTTTATATAATGAACCGTATTAGAGTTGTTTATGATTAAATCTGCATAATTTTGATTGATTTCAAAATTTAAACTCATAATTCGATTCATTTCTTTTACATATTCAGAAGTATTTTTTTCGTTTTCTGATTTTGGAACAACTTGGTCGGCATTTTCTATTTTTAAATATTTTTTTACACTTTCTAAATACAGTTTAGGTTCATAAATAACAATTGGTTTGTTTTTCCCATCAGAAATTATTACACCAAATTCTTGCTCCGCATTTAGTCGATAAAAAATAAATTTATCTTTTCGATTATTATAAACCACAATGTTTTTGCTTAAAATATTAGCAATGACAAAATTATCGTAAGAAGCACCAAAAAAAGCATTCACTTCTAATTCTCCTTTTTTATGATTTTTATAAGTTTGACTTATGTCTTTTTCACCAAAAAAAATAATGCTCTTGGTTTTTTTAGGAAATTCCATTGCTGTGATCTCATCTTTAGGTTTTTCATCGATAAAAACATTTTGAGAATTGCAAATCGTGATTGCGAGTAAAAAAAAAATTAATAATATTTTTTTCATTTTATTGATTTTGATTAATTTCTCCTTGATCGTGATAAGTTCCTAATTGATTTTCAGATATTGATTTTATTATTAAATCTGATTTAAAATCTTCTAATTTTTTAAATGTTGCAACTGGTTTATTATTTTCAAAAATAGTATTATTTCTAAAGTTTTTATTGTTCAAAATAATAATATCAGATATTCCAAAACCCGAACCTCGTTTCCAATATCTATTTTGAATGTAATCAGAATCAATCTTGAAACTGCAAGATGTTAAAAGAAAACACAATAAATAAAATAATTTTTTCATTTTACGTAATTTCTTCACGAAGTTAAAAATTAAAATCAATTCGAATCAAAAAAATCACTATTTTCGTTAACATAATTTATACCTGATATATAATGAATAAATTTTTGCTGATTTTGGTATTATTTCCATTTTTGATTTCGTCGAGTTGCGAACCCGAAAAACACAATGTTGTACGATCGTTTTGTTTCTGGAAAACCAGCTTGTCACTTGATGAAAAAGACGATACATTGGTCAACAAGATGAAAATTAAACATTTTTATGTTCGTTATTTCGATGTTGATTACAATCCATACCGAAAACAAGCATTGCCTTTAGCATCAATAAGATACGTCAATTTCAATAAAACAAATGCACAATTTACGCCAAGTATTTTCATAACAAACGATGTTGTATTAAAAAGTAGCAAGTCACAATTAGATTCACTAGCTAAACAAATTGCAATAAGAATAAACAAAATTTCAGAAAATTATTTCATACAAACAGCAACAAATTATGCCAATAAAATTGCCGATGAAGATTTTCAAAAACAGGTAGGCGATGTTAAAATTAGAATGGATATCGAACCAATTATTGCGAAACGAAAACTCGAATTGCAAAAAAATATTCAAGACATTTTGATTGATTGCGATTGGTCTGAAAAGTCAAAAGACAATTATTTTTATCTTTTAAAACAAATAAAAAGTAAGTTTCCGAGTTATAAAATCGAAGCAACAATTAGACTTTGGCAATACAAATATTTCGAAAAATCGGGCATTCCGCCAGTTGATTCCGGTTTGTTAATGTGTTATAATATGACCAATCCAGAAAGTCGAACAACCGAGAATTCTATTGGTACGAACAATGATTTAGAAAAATATATTGTTCACGACAAATACAAATTAAAACTCAATATTGCCTTACCACTTTATAGTTGGTCATTGGTTTTTCGAGGCGATAAATTCAAAGGAATTTTGTCAAATGATATTGATTTTTCTAGAGACGAAACGGTTTTTAAAAAGTCTGGCGATAACAAATTTATTTTGCAAGACGACATTAGACTTGGAAGTATGTATTTACGAAATGGCGATGAAATTCGAATTGAAAAAATATCCGATTCTGAAATTCAAAATATGATTTCCACATTGACTGACAAAATTAAAATTGACGATGCAACCCGAATTTCTTTCTTTTCATTTGATAAAAAATACATAAACGATTATGGAACGCAAAACATTTCGAACTATTTTTCGCAGTTTTAGTCTGCTGATTGTATTGGTTTTACCAATCAATATTTTTTCTTGTGGCTGGTCAGAATCCTACGAAACAACTCGTTTGGCTTTGTTTCGAGCATCGTTACCAAGTTTTGCAAAATTAGACAGATATGTTTATTCAACTGATTTGTATAATTATTCCGAACGAATTTCTCATCGCGATCAAGACATTAATTGCAAAGAATGGATTGCCAAATTAGGCGGAAATATCAAACCAAAAGATGTTTATGAAATTTTATATACAACCAATTCCGAAGTTTTTCAAAATGCAATCGAATCTGATAGTTTAACATCAAGATTCAAACAAAATTCGTTTATTGCCAATTTAGATTTACCAAAAAATAAACTATTTTTGAAATACATTTCTATTGCAAAAAGATGCGAATTTGGCAGTGAAATTGATAATAAATGGGAAAATTGGAATGTAACTAATCAAGATGTAATTCTTGATAATGATTATCCAAATCTTGCTGATTTGACATTGAAACAAACCGATTCTTTTTTAAAGCAACGATATGCTTTTTTGAATTTACGTTCTAGCTTTTACGAACAAAATCCAACCAAAGTTCAAGAATTATATGACAAATATTTCAAAAATAGTTCCAAAACAATTCTTGCGCAATGGGCAAAATATTATATGTCTTTGGGTTTGAAAAACGAAGCAGAAACTAATTATAATTTAAGTCAAATTCTTTTAAAATCAGACGATAAAGCAAATGCTTGCGTACAACATTTTAACGATTCATTGGTGCCTCAAACATTATCATTTGCCAAAAATGATACCGAAAAAGGTGTAATAAAAGCGATACAACTGTTCCATAATCCGGCGCCTGCAATCGAAAGTTTAAAAGAAATCGCAACTTTGATTCCATATAACGATATTTTTAGTTTCTTGGTGCAACGCGAAGTTAACAAACTCGAAGATTGGATTTTCACACCAAAATATTCTAATACAACACGATCAGATGTTTATGTTGAAGGCGCAACTCAAACAGATTACGAAAAAGCAAGAGCCGAAAACCACATAAAAGATTTAAAATATTTACAAGATTTGAAAGTATTATTAATCGAAATTGAGCCAAAATCTATAGGTCAACAAAAAGATTTTTTAAATGCTGCGATTGCACAATTGTGTTTTATAAACGATGAAATTGACGAAGGTAAAAAACATACAAATTTAATTTCTGCAAATGCAATTCCGTCGATTCAAGTTCAAAAAAATGTGCAATTGGCATTGATTGCTTTGAAAAAAAACGATTTGAAATCAGAAGAAACAAAAGATAATTTGTATAATTATTTCAACGAAATCGAAGATGCTGCGACAGATGATGCAACACTTTTTAAATCAATGTACAGTTTATATGAAATTGCAAGTCAAGATTATTTTAAAATAAAAGACATCACAACCGCTGGATTATTGTTTATGAAATCGAATAGTAAAAAAGATAATTATAATAATTTTGGTTATGATTATTATTACAATAGAAAATATTTTTATACTTATATTGGTTATTTCGATCGATTTGCGCAACCAAAAGACATTGATATTTTGATAGATTTGGCACAAAAAAGTAACAAAACTAACTTCGAAAGATACATTTGCTCAGGAAATATTCCTAAAGACATTAATATTTATCGAGATTTAAAAGGAACTTTAGAATTTAGAAATAACGATTTAGAATTGGCTCAAAAAACATTTGCATCAATGCCAAAAAACTTTTGGAAAACAACTTATTATTTCAAAGATTATTTAAATGAAAATCCATTTTTTCCAAAAGCATTGAATTATGGAAATCCAAATCGAAAATTTGATTATGATTTTAATAAAGCCGATTTTGTCAAAGAAATGATTCGATTAAAAAATTCAAAATCAGCTTCGGATTATCTGAAATTAGCAAATGCCTATTTTAATGTGTCGATTAATGGAAACGCTTGGATGATGACAAGTTATGAGCAATCCGAAGGAAGTTACAATGATTATATTTATGGAGATTCATCAGAAAACGAAAAAAAATATGGTTTAGGAAATTATCTTTATTTAAATTTAGCCAAAAATTATTATAAAAAAGCACTTGAATTATCTAAAAATAAAGAACAAAAAGCAGTTTGTAGTTTAATGATTTTTGAATGTGATTATTATAACTTTGCATCATTAGGATATGAAGAAATCGAGGGCGTTTCAGTTCCAAGAATATTCAAACCAGGACGAGAAATTTATGATTTCAATTCGATTTATGCTGACACTAAAGTTTTTATAAAGTTCAATTGTCCATTATTAGAGCAGTTTATAAATTAGATTGAAGTAAAAAAGCGATATATTTAAAATTTATCGCTTTTTTGCTTCAATCTTTCTATTAACTTATTTGACTTATATGTTTTGAAAATGTATGTTTTCAAATCTAAACAGCCAAAACAATAGCCACAAAATCATCAGATTTTAAAGCTGCGCCACCAATTAATCCGCCATCTACATCTGGTTTAGAGAAAATTTCTTTGGCATTATCTGGTTTTACACTTCCTCCATAAAGTATGGAAACATTTTCAGCAATTTCACTTCCAAATGCTTTCAAAACAGTTTCACGAATAAATTCGTGCATTTCTTGTGCTTGTTCAGGACTAGCAGTTTCGCCAGTTCCAATTGCCCAAACTGGTTCATAAGCCAAAATAATATTTGCCCAAGCCGACTTTTCAATTTGGAATAGTCCGTCACGCAACTGGTTTTCGACTACATTAAAATGTTGTTTATTTTGACGGTCTTTCAACTCTTCGCCGAAGCAAAAAATGACTTTCATTTCGTGTCTTAAAGCTGTATCGACTTTAAAAGAAATCATTGCATCGCTTTCGTGAAAAATCGCTCGACGTTCAGAATGTCCAAGAATTACAGTATTTACTCCAATACTTTTAAGCATATCAGCCGAAATTTCACCTGTAAAAGCACCGTTTTCAGAAGCGTGCATATTTTGCGCAGCAACGCCAATATTTGTAAATTCTAAATGATCAACAGCTGATGCCAAATTCACGAAAGTCGGAGCAATAATAACTTCTGCTTCACAGTCAGTTGGGATTTTAGCAATTAATTCGTTGATTAAATCTTCTGTTTCTTCTGAATTTTTGTTCATTTTCCAGTTTCCTGCAACAATTTTTTTTCTCATTTGTAATATAATTAGAATAGGAATTTCATTCCAGAGTTTGATTTTTTAATTATTTGTTTTTTTGTTAATTCTTTAATTTGTTCATTCAGAAATTTATTAGTTTGTTCAAACATAAAATCTCTAAAATGAATAATATTTTCTGATTTTCGAGTTTCTCTCAATGCAGAAAAATAATCTTGCTTGTCTTCGGCATAAACAATACTCAACGGTAATTTATGAAAATGTTGTATGTAATTCATTAAAAGTCTTGAAATTCTGCCATTTCCATCTGCAAAAGGATGGATCGAAACTATTTGAAAATGAGCATCAAATGCCAATTCATTAATTTCCTTAAAGCTTAATTTTTTGGAAATCTCAGTATTTACAAATTCAATTAATTCTGAAACTCTTTGTGGTACTTTTTTATAATCCATAAAAGTTGTCGAACCAGCACGAACGGTTACCAATCGAAAATCTCCTTTTAAAGAATCAAAATCACCAGCAATTGATGAAGTTTTTGAACCTGTACTTTTTAATAAAAGTGCTGAAATTTGTTGAATTATGTCAATTGAAAGTTGTTTTTTTTCTTCTGCAAGTTGAATTACAAATTTTAAAGCTTGCAAATGATCGACTGCCATTAACGAAAATTCTAATGGTTTGTTTTTTGGAGTTAAATTTTCATCTAACAATAAATAAGTTTCTTCTTTTGTTAAAGTAGAACCTTCAACTGAATTAGAATGGTGCACAATTGCAAATTGATTGAACTTTTGATAATCGAAACTATCATTTTTTATGAGTTCAAGATATTTGTTATATGTTTTTTCTAAATTCATTTTTAGATTTTACTTTAATTTCTGTAAAGTCTCATTAACTTTCTCAAAATCAGTTTCTATAGCTTTATAAGTAATTATTGCCCCAGTTTTATCAATAATTATATATCTCGGAATCCAATCTAAATCGATTGTTTTGGCAAATTCGCCTTTGTTTCCGTCATTAATCATATAATTATCGCCAATAACGTTGTGTTTTTCCATTCCTTTTTTCCAACTTTCCGCTGTTTTATCAGCAGATAAAAAAACATAATCAACATTTGGATTGTTTTTTTGAATTTCCTTTATTTTAGGCATATTTTTCACACAATCGCTGCACCAAGCTGCCCAAACTTCTATTAAAACTGTTTTTCCTTCGTGTTTTTTTAGAATCTCTTTAAAAGCAATTTGACTTCCATCTAATGATAAAAGTGTTGTGGATAATGCTTTTTCTGAAAATTCTTGAGAATTGCAAGACATTGTTACTGTTGCTAAAATTAGGAATATTATACTTTTCATTTTTACATATTTAAAGAACAAATTTACGTTTTAAATTTTATGGAATTCCAAAAAATTACTTAATTAAATTTGCAAATTCTTCTTTATTGAATTTATTTTCGGTTGTTCCAAAATAGTATTTTATTTCTTTTCCGTCTTGTAATAATTTTACTCCAGGAACGTCTTTTCCTGTGCCAAGAACTTTCCAAAAATCTATAACTCCAATAATTTTGTAAGGATAATTTGCACCAGCAAATTTAAAAAAATCAGGAATTAGATTGGCTTCTTCATCCATAAAAATAATTGTCATTTCTGGAAAATCAGGATTCAATTTTTTCATTTCTGTCAATTCTTTGGCGGTTTCTCGACAATGTTCGCAACCAGGAACGAAGAAGCATAAAACTTTTTTGCCCGAATCTATTTTTGAAAAATATTTGGCATAACCAGATTTGGTTTTTATTACAGCCGGAATAATATCGATTTTTTTGATTTTTGAAGAATCAATTTTAACAGTTTCGATAGCTTTTTCTGTAATTTTTAATTGTTCAACTTCTGTTGTAATCGAATCTGAAATTAGTTCAGTTTCAATAACTGGACTAACAGAAAATTCGTTATTTGGCGGCTGAATTGGTGCCAATAAAAAAATTCCCAATATTGTTGCAAATAAAACTGTGGTTAAAATCCAAAAATTTTCAGTTTTATGATTATTTTTTGGTAACAAATAATATAAAAATACCAATAATGCAATTGCCACAATATTTTTGATAATTGCTTCAATTGGAGTCATCGGAATTAATTCGCCAAAGCAACCGCAATTTCCTGAATTTCCGCCACTTAAAAAAGTAACATAAGTCAAATGTCCAACAAAAACTGCTAACATTAATATTGTAATTGGAACAATAAAAGTTTTAAGAAAATGCTTTTGTAAAATCAAAAATCCTAAAGCCAATTCTATACCTATTAATATACGAGAAAAAAATGGAGCAATTGCTTCTGAAAACCCTAACGAATAAAGTTGTTTTACTTCAAATGTCGATATCGCAAAATAAGGCGATGGATACATTTTGGCAACTGCCGAAACTATAAATAAAAAGGCAATAATTATTCGAATTGCCCAAGCGATTGTATTTTTATAATCTTTCATTTTTTATGTTTTTCACAAAAGTAAAAATTGATTTTAGTTTGATTTGTTAACGATTTGTTATTACTATTTAATTTTTTAAATTGACATAGCAATTGACATTTATATTGCAATTATTATTTAAAATCCATTAATATCAAAGCAAAAACTGCATAATTAATCATATCTTGATAGTTGGCATCAATTCCTTCTGAAACCAAAGTTTTTCCTTTATTGTCCTCGATTTGTTTAACTCGTAATAATTTTTGTAAAATTAAGTCTGTCAATGAACTAACACGCATTTCCCGCCAAGCTTCACCATAATCGTGGTTTTTATCTTCCATTAATTTTTTTGTCAAAGCTATTTTTTCATCGTATAAATGCGAGGCGCTTTCGACAGATAAATCAGGTTGAATGGCAACTCCTAATTCAAGTTGAATGAGTGCCATTATTGAATAATTAATGATTCCAATGAATTCGCCAGTTTCGTCTTCATCGATTTTTCGAACTTCGTTTTCTTGTAAACTACGAATTCGTTGTGCCTTAATAAATATTTGATCTGTCAATGATGGCAATCGCAAAATGCGCCAAGCACAACCATAATCTTTCATTTTATCATTGAATAAAGTCCTGCAAACTGCAATTACTTTGTCATATTCTAGCGAAGTATTCTTCATTTTTAATTTCTATATTTGTAAAAATTTGCTCAAAAATAAGCATAATTTTTTAATCTGAAATCTGAAATCTAAAATCTGTAATCTTAAAATGAATTGTAAAGGCAAAATTATTGATTTATTGACTCCAAAAGTAATGGGAATTTTAAATATTACTCCAAATTCTTTCTACGATGGTGGCAAATTTATTGGCGAAAATAAGATTTTAAATCAAGTTGAAAAAATGATTTTAGAAGGAGCCAACTTTTTAGATATTGGTGCTTATTCCAGCAAACCAAATGCTGAGTTTGTATCAGAAAACGAAGAAATCGAAAGAATTTTGCCGGTTTTGGAACTTATTACAAATAAATTTCCAGAAACAATAATTTCTATAGATACTTTTAGAAGCGAAGTTGCCAAAGTTTGTATAGAAAACGGCGCAGCAATAATCAATGATATTTCAGCAGGAAATCTTGACAATAAAATGATGAAAGTTGTTGCAAAATATAATGTACCGTATATTATGATGCACATGAGAGGTAATGCTCAAACTATGCAATCATTGACATATTATGACAATATTATCAAGGAAATGTTATTTTATTTCTCTGAAAAAGTTGCAAAAGCTAGAAGTTTAGGAATTAATGATTTGATAATTGATCCAGGATTTGGATTTGCAAAAACATTAGATCAAAATTTTGAAGTTTTACAAAAATTAGAACTTTTTCAAATGCTTGAGTTGCCAATTCTTGCTGGAATTTCAAGAAAATCTATGATTTACAAAACTTTAGACACAACAGCGGAAAACGCATTAAACGGAACTTCGGTTTTAAATACAATTGCATTGATAAAAGGCTCAAAAATTTTGAGAGTTCACGATGTTAAAGAAGCACAAGAATGTATTAAATTGTATCAAAAAACCATAAAACCTTAAACAACAATAGTTCTACCTTTGGTTGCCATTTCTTTATTAGAATCTAAATAAAAATCAATTCTGCCTAGATTAATTCCGTGACAACCAACTTGGTTTACAAGAACATCTTTGTTGTCGATATTTTTGATAATTGATGGTTTGTCAAGAAAAGTGTGTGTGTGACCACCAATAATTAAGTCAATATCTTTGGTTTGTGCAGCCAATTTCAAATCGCAAATTCTATCAGGTTCGGTTTTGTAGGCATAACCAATGTGGGAAAGACAAATTACCAAATCACATTTTTGTTCTTTTTTAAGAATTCGAACCATATCTTTAGAAATTTCTAAAGGATCATTAAAAACAGTTTCTTTATAATTTTTTTTATCAACCAATCCAGCCAATTCAACACCTAAACCGAAAACACCAATTTTTATTCCGTCGATATTAAAAATTTTATATGGTTTTACGTGACCATCCATAATTGTGTTTTTAAAATCATAATTGGCAGATAAAAATTCGAAAGTTGCATTTGGCATTTGAGATAGCAAACCCTCTAAGCCATTATCAAAATCGTGATTTCCAATTGCAGAAGCATCATATTTCATCATTGACATTAACTTGAATTCTAACTCGCCACCATAATAATTAAAATAAGGTGTTCCTTGAAAAATATCTCCAGCATCGAGTAATAAAACATTTGGATTTTCATTGCGAATTTCAGATATCAATTTAGCACGTCTTGCAACACCACCCATTCCTGGATTTCTAGAATCGTCTATCGGAAAAGGATCTATATAGCTGTGAACATCGTTGGTATGCAAAATTGTAATATGTTTAACATCAGCTGTTTTAAAGCTGCTTAATGACAAACCACCAAGTGTTAAAAATGCTGAACTTGCTGCTGTTTTTTGTATAAATTCTCTTCTTTTCATAACAATTTTAATAATAATATCAATTTCAAAAATAATTTAAAAAAATCAGATTTACTGAACTGTGATTCTAGGAGTTTTGTCAACAACAACTGTTTCGACATCTTTTAGATAATCAATTAGAATATTTCTTAATTTATAATCCATGTCGTGACTACCGATATTTTTCATAAAAAAAGTCATATTATCTCCTCCATTCGCAAGATAATCTGATGTTCCTACAGAATATGTTTTATTTATTTCTAATGGTTTTCCTTGAATTAAAATATTGATTGGTTTTTTATTAGAATCTATCGAAAAACTCATACCAGCCAATGGATGAGGCTTTTTTCCTTCAATGTAATAATTGCACATTTCAAGAATTTGTTCGCCTTTTAATTCGATTACAAACAAACTATTTTCAAATGGCGAAATCTGAAAAGCGTTTCGTAAAGTCAAATCGCCTTTTGGCAAAATCGAACGAATTCCACCATGATTTAAAAGCACAATATCAATGTTTTTTTGGTTTCGCTTTTGATAAACTTTATTACCATAACTTAAAGTAATATCTGCTAATAACATTCCAAGATTAGTTTGCCATTCTCCATTTTTATCTAATATTTCTGGGTTTACAGCCAATACTTCGCTCATATCTTTATTGATTTTATCTCGATAAGGTTTAATGAAATTATCTATTTCATTATTTTGAGATAATTTATCAGTAATAGGAACTTTTTTTCCTTCGATTTTAGTAACATAATTTTTTTGCTGAACACAAGAAATTATTGTTAAAAATGTTAAAATTAAAACAAAATTTTTAATTAAAACGTTATAGTTTTTTATTTTTTCTTGCATAAATGTTACTTAATTTTAGTAGATTTGTATTTAAAGTAAATGTACTATGTTTTTGAATTACATAAAAGAATTTTCATTAAAAAGAATATTAAAAAAAAGTTTTAAAATTGTTAAGATTTATCAAAGTTTAACTACCATAAAATCAGTAGGTTTAATTTTAGACGAAAGTTATTTTTCGAATAAAGAATCATTAATTAACGAATTGGTTGGTAAAGGTTTTCGAAAAGACAATATAAAAGTGTTAGTTTTTAAAGATAAATTAACTGCAAACGAAGTTTATTCCTATCCAACATTTGGAAGTAAACATATTTCTTGGAACGGAAAATTTACCGAAAAAGTAGTTTTAGATTTTATTCAAGAAAAATTCGATTTACTAATAAGTTATTACGATATAGAAAAATCTTCCTTATTATTATTAACTAATAATTCTAATGCCAATTTCAAAGTTGGTTTTACAAATATCGACAAACGATGCAATGATTTAATGATTACTACAAATGCAGAAAATTACAAAATTTTCGTTTTCGAATTGTTCAAATACCTAAAAATATTAAAAAAAATATAATATGCAATCACTTATTGGTACTGGCGTTGCGCTTGTTACACCTTTCAAAAAAGATTTTTCTGTAGATGTTGAAGCTTTAATTAAATTAGTCAATTTTCAGATAGAAAACAACATTAATTATATAGTGATTCTTGGTACAACAGCCGAAAATGCTACGCTTGACAATCAAGAAAAAGAATTAGTAATAAATACTATTGTAAATGCTAATAAAGGAAGAATTCCATTGGTTCTTGGAGTAGGCGGAAATGATACACGACAGGTTATTAACGAACTTAAAGCTAGAGATTTATCTAGTTTTGTTGCGATTTTATCGGTTTCTCCTTATTATAATAAACCAACCCAAGAAGGCATTTATCAACATTTTATGGCGGTTGCCAATGCGAGTTCGGTGCCAATAATTTTGTATAATGTTCCTGGCAGAACTTCAAGTAATATGTTGCCAAGCACTGTTATTCGATTGGCAAATGATCATAAAAATATTATTGCAATTAAAGAAGCAGCTGGAGATATTGTTCAAGCTATGAAAATTATTGAAGGAAAACCTAAAGATTTTCTTGTAATTTCTGGCGACGACATGATTACTTTGCCCATGATTCTTGCAGGTGGAAGTGGTGTAATTTCGGTTATTGGAGAAGGGTATCCTAAAGAATTTTCTGAAATGGTACGTTTAGGACTCGAAAGAAATGTCGATGAAGCCTATAAAATTCATTATAAACTTGCCCAAAGTATTGATATGATTTTCGAACAAGGAAATCCAGCTGGCGTCAAAGAAATTCATAAAACATTAGGTTTGTCTGAGAATACAGTGCGTTTGCCATTAGTAAATGTAGACGAAAATTTAGCAAAAAGATTGAACGATTTTACCAAAAATTTGAAATCAAAAATTTGAAATCAAAAATCTGAAATCAATATTGTTATAATTATCAAAAAAACATTCCATACTAATTAATTAATAACTAAATTTGCAGTCGATTAAATTCGAACATAAACACACATAAATGAAGAAGTTTTTATTTTTAATATTAATTGCAATTGGCGTTTTATCTTGCAGCCCGTTTCAGAAAGCAATGAAATCTGAAGATATTGAGTTAAAATATACAGTTGCAAACAATTTATTTGAAGCAGGAAAATACTCAAAATCATTGTTACTTTTTGAACAATTATCTCCATTATATAAAGGAAAACCGCAGGCTGAGAAAATGTTTTACCAATATTCTCAAGCATTATATAAAACTAAAGAATATTATGCTGCTGGATATCAATTCGAAAAATTTGTAAGTAGTTATCCAAAAAGCGAAAAGGTTGAAGAAGCTGCGTTTTTAGGAGCAATTTGTTATACAAAATTATCACCAGTTTATAGTTTAGACCAAGTCGATACTGAAAAAGCAATTGATAAAATGCAGAATTTTGTTGATGCTTATCCAGAATCTACTTATTTGCCAGAAGTAAATTCAAATGTAAAAATATTAAGAGAAAAACTAGAAATAAAAGCTTATGAAATAGCCAAACAATACAATACAATTTCAGATTTTAAAGCCGCTTTGATAGCATTAGATTTATTCATTGCTGATTTTCCAGGAACACCACTTAAAGAAAAAGCATTATTTTACAGATTAGATTCTGCCTTTAAATTAGCAATAAACTCAGTTCCATCAAAAATGGAAGAAAGATTAAAAGTATCAAAAGTAGCTTATTCTAATTTATTGAAATTTAAAGCCGATACACAATACAAAAACGAAGCTGATGATATGTTAGCAAGAATAGACAAAGATTTACAACAATTTTCAAAATAAAAAGTAATGGATTTAAAGAAAACTAATGCACCAGTAAACACAATTACATACAACAAAAGTGTAATTGAAGAGCCAACGGGAAACGTTTACCAAGCAATCACAATTATGGCTAAAAGAGCCAATCAAATAAATTCTGAAATAAAAAAAGAATTAACTGAAAAATTGGAAGAGTTTGCAACTTACAACGACAGTTTGGAAGAAGTTTTCGAAAACAAAGAACAAATTGAAGTTTCAAAATTCTACGAAAAACTACCAAAACCTCACGCTTTGGCAGTTCAAGAATGGTTAGATGATAAAATTTATCACAAAGATTCGAATTAATTTTAGATTTCAGGTTTAAAAAAATCTAAATTCTAATTTCATAATTCTAATTTACAAATTATGTCAGTTCTAAAAGGTAAAAAAATTTTATTAGGAATTTCTGGTGGAATTGCTGCCTACAAAACTGCATCTTTAGTAAGATTATTTATAAAAGCAGGTGCACATGTCCAAGTGATAATGACACCTGCTTCAAAGGATTTTGTAACCCCGCTTACTTTAGCAACACTTTCTAAAAATCCCGTTCATTCTACATTTTATAACGAAGAAGATGACGGTGCAGAATGGAATAATCATGTCGAATTAGGACTTTGGGCCGATTTAATGATTATTGCTCCAGCAACCGCAAATACGTTGTCCAAAATGGCAAATGGAAATTGCGACAACTTGCTAATTGCAACGTATTTATCAGCTAAATGTCCTGTTTATTTTGCGCCTGCAATGGACTTAGATATGTACAAACATCCGTCAACAATCATTAGTTTTGACACTTTAAAAAAGTTTGGAAATACTATAATTCCAGCAGAATCGGGCGAATTAGCGAGCGGACTTTCAGGTGAAGGACGAATGGCCGAGCCTGAAAACATTATCGCATTTCTTGAAGCTGATTTGGAAAGTAAATTACCGCTTAAAGGAAAAAAAATACTAATTACTGCAGGACCAACATACGAATCTATCGATCCTGTACGTTTTATAGGAAATCATTCTTCAGGTAAAATGGGATATGATATTGCTATAGCAGCTGCAAATAAAGGAGCTAGTGTTATTTTAATATCCGGACCAACTCATTTGTCTGCCAACCATTCGAATATTAATTTGATTAGAGTGGTTTCTGCCGAAGAAATGTATGAAGAATGTCACAAATGGTTTAATGATGTCGATGTAGCTATTGCCGCCGCCGCCGTAGCCGATTATAAGCCAAAAACGGTAGCAGCGCAGAAAATAAAAAAAGCAGATTATTCATTGTTAATAGAACTCGATAAAACAAAAGATATCCTTGCTTCATTGGGGAAAATTAAGAAAAATCAGTTTTTGATTGGTTTTGCTTTAGAGACCGAAAATGAAATTGAAAATGCAAAGTTGAAAATTCAGAAAAAAAACCTAAATTTGATTGTTTTAAATTCACTTAACGATTTGGGAGCTGGTTTTGGAAAACCTACCAACAAGATTACTTTTATTGATAAGGATTTTGTGATTGAACCAATGGAACTTAAATCGAAAGAAAAAGTGGCGAACGATATTATAAACAAAGTAATACAACATTACCATGCGTAAATTTTTAATAATTATTGTATTGTTATTAGTAACTTTTGCTCAAAGTCAAGAGTTAAATTGTAAAGTTACTGTCAATTCCGATAAAGTAGCATCTACAAATAATCAAATTTTTAAAAATCTTGAAAAGTCCCTCAATGACTTTATGAATAAAACAGTTTGGACTGAAAGTAAATACCAACAAAACGAGCGAATTCTTTGTTCGGCATTTATTACCATCAATTCTGGTGAAAATAATCAATTTGATGCAAGTATTCAAGTGCAATCATCGAGAACGATTTTCAATTCCTCCTATTCTTCTCCTGTTTTAAACATTAACGATAAAGATTTTAATTTTTCTTATATTGAATTTGAAAACATCACTTACAATCCAAATAGTTTTGATTCCAATTTAATTTCTGTAATGGCTTTTTATGCGTACATGATTATAGGTTCTGATGCAGAGACTTTCGCTCTAGATAGCGGAACTCCTTATCTTGTAACAGCGCAAGAAATTGCAAATTTAGCTTTGCCAAACGGATCAAAAGGTTGGTCGCAAACAGAAAAAAAACAAAACCGTTATTATTTAGTAAACGACTTGCTTTCGCCAACATACAAGCCTTATAGAGACGCTATGTATAGTTACCATTTTAATGGATTGGATGAAATGCATAAAGATTTAAAATCGTCAAAAGAGACCATTATTAATGCTATAAATACACTTGGCGAATTAAATATAAATCGTCCAAATGCCTTTTTAACCAGAGTCTTTTTTGATGCAAAAGCCGATGAAATTGTTTCTATTTTCTCTGGTGGACCAACAGTTGTGTTATCAGATTTGGTAGATAAATTAGGAAGAATTTCTCCAACAAACTCTCATAAATGGTCAAAAATAAAACTTTAATTTTAAATTAAATCTTTTATTAAACTACATGATTACATCATTATCCATCGAAAATTTTGCATTGATTGAAAAATTATCAGTCCAGTTTTCTGATGGATTTTCTACAATTACTGGAGAAACCGGCGCAG
>JAYTMQ010000138.1:0-35786 GCA_043728355.1 Bacteroidota bacterium | reverse complement strand
AATTATCCTTTAATAGTTAAATATTTTGTGTTACTACTTTCTGTTTTCTATTTGAATAATTTTTGCTTTCAACTCTTCAATCATCACTTGTTGTTCTTGCATGGCTTTTACCATTGGCGCTAGTAAATCGTTGTAGCGAACGCCTAACATTCCTGCATCGTCTTTGCTGATGATGCCATTATCTTTAGCATTAAATTTGTTTAAAGTGCTTTCTAATTCTTGTGCAATAAAACCATATTCAGTTGTTGGATTTGTGGTGGTTTCCAGAATAATTGGTTTTCCTTCATTGTCTTGAACATCTTTACGAGTATAAAAAACAGGGTTCAATTGTTTAATAAATTCCAGCCCAAGATTTGATTTTTGTATGTTAGATTTCCATCGATTGTCAGATGTTGTTGTAAAAGCTACCTGAATACTCGCTAGAGCTATAGACGCGTTTCCTATGCGCACTTGATTATTATTAGTTGGGACAGCAACTTGAGCATCAAAACCAATTGCTGTGTTGTTTATTCCTGTTGTAACTCCGGATAATGCACCACGACCAACTGCAGTATTGTTATTGCCAGTGCTGTTAAATAGCGCGTCACGACCAATAGCTGTATTGCTGTTACCTATTAAATTTTTATCAAGTGATCCAACACCATTTGCAGTATTATTTTCTCCAGTTGTATTTGCATCAAGAGCACCAAAACCCATTGCTGTATTATTGTTACCTGTAGTGTTTTTGTTTAGTGCATTGCGTCCTGTTGCACTATTGTTATTTCCTATTGTATTCCTAACTAATGTAAAATAACCATTCGCTGTATTACTACTTCCAGTTGTATTTGTGTAAAGGGCTGATTTACCAGTTGCAGTATTCAAACTTCCAGTTATATTAGAACGAAGTGCTGCATAACCACTGGCAGTATTATCGTTTCCAGTTGTATTAGAGCTTAGCGCTTCCGAGCCAAATGCAGTATTATAATTTCCCATTGTGTTATCAGAAAGTGCTGCTGTACCGGTTGCAGTATTATCTGATCCATCTGTATTTTTTAAAAGTGCAGAAACTCCTATTGCAGTATTATTAATTCCAGTACCAACGCCATTGAGAGCAATATTTGATTCTAAAGCTCTATGTCCAAAGCTTGCATTAAGTTCTGAAATTCTTCCAGCTTCAATACCATTTCGTTTAAAAACAACATCAGTATTATTTGTAGTTCCTAAAAAATCAGTGGCAGTTGCATTATTTCCTAATTTACTCCAAGAATTAATATTATCAGCACTTTTTGCTGCAAACAAAGCATAAGGCACACTTAGCATTTGACTTGTTCCAGAAATGGTGTAGTTTGTTCCACCTGTTGGGTCGGTTTCGGTTTTTATAAAATACGGTCCGTTTGCCCAGTTTATGGTTGTAAAATTTCCAGAAACCAACGCGCCACCGCCAATTTCTAACGTTGCAAGACCATTAACGTTGGTTGGTGTGGTGTGTCGTTCTACAAAAACTGCTGTGCCTGTTGCTGTGGTTTGCAATATGCTAATTTGTATGCCTACGTTGGCATTTGCAACTAAAACGCCAGCAGTGTTTCGCACTACGGCTTGATAACTCATTTTGTTTGGTGCTTGGGCTGCCGCATTTAGAAAATAGAAAAATGAGAAAAAAATAAATATTTTTTTGATATTGTTTGTATTTGTTTTCATAATAATTTTAGTTTTTAATGATTTTGAAAGTTTTTAATGATTTATTATTGTCTAAAACAGTCAATAAATAAATGGCATTAGACAAATTATCTAAAGAAATTTCAGTTTCTTTTTGATTTATTTTATCAGATTTTACAATCCTTCCATTGAAGTCAAAAAGTTGGTAACTGATGTTTTCTGAATTGTAATTTGAAATAGATAAGTTTACACTAGCTGTTGTAGGATTTGGAAAAACGCTCATCGTTAAAGTAATTTCTGGAAAATTATCGTTGCCCAAAGTAAAAATTTCGACAGGTTGTTGTACGCCTTGATTGATAGAACCATTGGATCCAACGGCATTTGTGTAAACTACTTGTCCAACAGAATAACTTGATGATCCGCCAGAACCAATTGCGTTTCCGCTAGATGCAACAATTGCATTTTGTGCCATTAATTTTGGCAAACAAAAAAGAATAAATAAGAGTGTGATTTTTTTCATTTTAGTGGATTTAATTTTTATTGTTTCACTAATTTCTGTGAATAATTATAATTGGAGTTTGAAATATTCAAAATATAAATGCCGTTTAGCAAATAGTTTAAATCTAAAGTTTTATTGTCTACATTTTCTGATTTTACTTCATATACAATTCTTCCGTTGAGATTGGCGACTGTAATTGTTGCGTTTTCTATTGGATTTTCTGTTTGGATATTGAAAATACCAGTTGATGGGTTTGGGGAAATGGTAAGTTGATTTAGTAAAACTGTATCGCTTAAATTTAAGGGGTTAGTAGCACCTAAAACATTGATGATTAAAAATAAATTACCTCCAGAAGTGGTAGAAGTGGCTGCGGAGCTGATAAAAATGTTACCATTGCTTCCTATTGCAAAATCGCCGCCCATTGACTTTGGAATATTATTTTGGTCAATTAATGCTGTTCCTGCCATGCCAAAACTCACAATCAAATTGGCGTTTAGGTCATAGCATTTTATAACATCTCGCTCATCATTTCCATTTGAAGCCAATGTTTTGGTCCATAAATAAAATATATTATTATGGGTAATTATTTTTGAACCTACATTTGGATTCGTACTTCCTTGAGAAATATTTATATTAAAATCGGGGTCTATTAATCCTTGTGCATTAGTTTTGAATACGTTTTCATCAAACCCCAAGTTAGTACCTGTACTTATTGTAAATGTTGAAAGAATAGAGCCGTCTAAAAAAACAGCAGAATTAGAATAAGTATAATTTCCAAAATTTGAAGGAGTGTTTTTTATTACATTTCCAGCGATTCCAAACGACAAATCTGGTACTCCATTTACAGTCATTTTTCTGAGCCAAACTTTGCTAGATGCATTTGATAAAAAAGTATGATTATCTAGCAATTCATCGTTCGGAAGGACTATTAAATTATTTAAAATAAAATAAGATTCAAGACCATCAAGTAAATTGTCATCGGTATATTCAATTATTCCATTATTACCAAATGTTGTATCTAGAATTCCATCGGGCATTAATCGCCATATAAATATATGTTTGACTAGGATATTATTGATATTTTTTTTATTTACGCCACAAATAATAATTTTATCATTTGATTGAATACCAACTTTTTCGATATTGTCTCCATTACCTTGTGGTACTGCTGCAATACCAGTTGCGTTAAAGCTAGTATCAAGTGTGCCATCTGTATTAAATCTAAATATACGCGGGGAATAAAACCTTCCCCCAACAACAATAATTTTTCCATTACTTTGTAATTTTGTATCTGAAGGTTCCATCCAAAATACTGGATTTGCATTTTGAGGTTGGTCTTGTATTGTGCGAATTATTCCATCGCCACCTCCAAAACTAGTATCAATTGTGCCATCAGCATTATATCGTACTAGTACTGCTTCTCCACCTTCACCAATATTTGCCTGCGCTGTAATTAACAATCTACCATCTGGCTGAATAATTAACTTATTTACTTCAAATCCATTATCGTGACCATAAATGGTATCCCATCCATTTTCACTGAAATCATTGTTTAAAGTCCCCGCATTTTGTGCATTAGATAGAATGTTGAATAAAAGAATACCCAATAGTGTAATTTTTTTCATAATTTCTAATTTTTATTGTTTAATAATTTTTTGTGAATGATTAAAATCACCATTTGAAACATTTAAAATATAAATGCCATTTTGTAAATGATTTAAATTCAATGATTTATTGTCTAAATTTTCGGCTTTGCTTTCATGCACAATACGTCCGTTGAGGTCGGCGACTGTGATGTTTGCGTTGGTGATTGGGTTTTCGGTTTGGATATTGAAGATGCCTGTTGATGGGTTTGGAAAGATTGTAAATGATTTTATGTTAAATACTGCATTGGTCAATGGTATTTGCGTATATACTTTAGAACAAATATTTAAAGTTGCCGAATTTAAAACACCTATTTCAGTACTTGATGTGTCTCTAATTCTAACTTTCCAATCGCCAAGAGCATTACCACCATTAAAGTCACTAAGTGGTTGGGTTGGCAGTATTAATCCTGCTATTGGCGAAACGCATATTATTGCACTTCCTGCATCATCTAAAGTACCATTAAAATTATTAATCCCAGAGCAAGTATTTTGTATCAAAATGTTATCAACATTATTTGATGGATTACTCAATCGTAAACCAATATTGCCCATAAACGGATGGGTTATATTTAATGATAAATTTACATCAGAAATATATTCATTTGTAGGAACATTAATAGTAATTATTGAGGATGTTAAAACATTGTCTGGAATTGTAAAGTTTGGATTTACAGCATAACTATTACAAACTGTTGCCACACTATATCCAATTGATATTGATTTATTGTTTACATTAAAATAAACATTGTTTGATGGCTTTACCATTATTTTACATTTTTCTGCCACAACATTAGGCACAATTATAGCTTCAGACCCATCGTTAGGCGTATTGGCTAATAATATGGTTGGAAAGGTTAGTCCACCATCTGTAGAAAAAAGAATATCTACGGTTGTCGAACCGACAAGTGCTGTTGTATTGTTAACCGTCCAAGTAATTGTCTCGGTTGCTCCAGCGATCCAAATTTGATCTTGAATGTTTTGAGAAGTAACTAAAAATGGCCCTACATTTACTTTAAAAGTAGCCGTCATGGCGTCGCTGTTAGTTTGTACTTGTCCCAAGGCATTATCACGACCTGTGAGTTTAAAATTTAATGTTTTATCTGTAATCGGTGCTGGTGGTACTTCCCATTTTAAACCAGCTGTTGTTAACGATAAATTACTCAAAGACGGGAAATAACGAACTGGACTTGCAACTGCTGGTAATGAACGAAAATGAGCACCATCAACTTTTGTTGGCGATGGCACAGATAATTGGTTTGTCGAAAACGATACATCATCATTTTGTTCCCAAGAATAGCTAATAGCATCACCATTTACATCGGTTCCTGTACCAGTTAAGAAAAACGGCGTTCCTTTTGGTAAAATTAAGTCTGCACCAGCATTAATTATTGGTGGAGTATTGGTTAATATCGTATTTTGCCCACAGCTTTTTGTCGCAAGATTAGTTTGTATTTGTTCTAAACTCTTAAATGAATAATAATCGTCAGTTATTGTAACAACATTTAAACCAAAGGGTGCAACACCACCATAACTCATAATAGTAGAACCAGAGCCAGGTTCAACATTAGCATCTGTTGCTCCACTAAAATGTCCAAAAGTATGATAGGCACCTAATTGATGTCCCACTTCGTGTGGGATTAAATAATTTTCAAAATAATAAAGATTTGTAAAGCTATTATCATTAAATGATGACCAGCCTGAGCCTTTTCCTTTTTGATAAACTGGGTTTGAGGTTGATGGGACTAAAGCATCACAAATACATCCAAAGCAGCCGGCATGTCCGCCTTTACCTCCAGTTGAAAACAGATGTCCAATATCATAATTACTTTCGCCAACAACGGTTGTCAATGTGGTTTGTAATTCATTATTCCAAGTTGTTGGGCAATCAAAAGTTGGACTTGTGCAGCCAGCAATTACGCTTAGTGCATTTGCAGGAAGTGAGTAAGGATCAGTTATTGTGTCTGTATAAAGCAATGACGTGTTGTTAATCATTACAAGATTTACAGCAACTTCTTTATTCAAAATGCCATTAACAACAGTTAAAGTGTTGTTTATAGAAGCCAAAACCAATGGAATTGTGCCACCTTTTATGGTTGTAAATTCTGCCGTGCATGATAACGCCAATCTAAATGTTTTTAAAACTTGTGCACTTGATTGTACCGATTTATTTGCGTCTTTTTTTTTATCTATTGCTTTAAAATTGTCAATTGTTACACATTCAAAAGTAGGTCCATCGCTGATTTCTGGCGTATTGGTTACGGCATAAATTTTCTTATTGTCAGAAAACGGGATAATTAGTTCATTTTTTTTATCTGTTCTAAAAATTTGCGCTTGAATGCTTTCTGGGCTAATACTGATGCGAATTTGTGCCAGTTTATCACTGATGCCAACACCAATATAAGATCTAATTTCTGAAAATCGAGCTTGCAATGCATCATCAAAATTGGAAGCTTCAAGCATTTTAAATTCCTCTAAGTCACCCAAAATATTTGGAAATGAAATTACGGTGTTCGATGCAAAAGTATTTTTTCTATTGGGTGCTTCTTTAAGCATTTGATTCAAGATAGCTAAATCCAATTCAAAGAATTTATGATTTGCAGATAGTGTTTTTGTGTCAAAATTCTCTGATTTCTGAATGCTTTGATTTTGTTTGATTTTCCAAACTGCTGTTGTTTGGCTAAAACTTAATTGAACTGCATAAAATAAAAGCAGGCATAGTGTAGTTTTTATTTTCATAATAGAAATTTTTATAGTTGTTTTTATGAATTTATTTATTTACATATATTTGATTGCCAACGCTTTTTCTCTCAAAAAAGAATTGGCATCAAAGTTTAATTTATTGTTTTACTATTTTCTGAGAATATTTACGCTCTCCATTTGAAATGTTTAAAATATAAATGCCGTTTTGCAAATTGTTTAGGTCTAATGTTTTATTGTCTAGATTTTCTGATTTGATTTCATAAACAATGCGTCCGTTGAGATCTGCAACTGTGATGTTTGCATTCGCAATAGAGTTTTCTGTTTGTATGGTAAAAATGCCTGTTGATGGGTTTGGGGAAATATTGAATTCAGTTTTTGAGAAGTTAAGGTTTGATAATGTCGGACAAGATATTGCTGTTGGCGTGTATCTCTCAATTGTTGTTCCGTCACCTAATCCACCAGCACTATTAACGCCCCAAGCACTCAGCTCCCCGTTATTGTTTAATGCCGATGTATGGTTCACGCCCGAAACGATATACTGCCAAGTGGCAGAAGTACCGATTGGTGTTGGAAAGAGGGCAGTGCTTCCGCTTGCGTTTCCAAGTTGCCCGTTTGCGTTAGTTCCCCAGCCCCACATCGAACCATTATTTTTCAAAGCAATGTTAAAGAAAGCTCCGCTTGAAATGATGTTCCAATCGGTTTCGATTCCTATTTGCCCTGGATTTGATCGATTGTTTAGACCATCACCTAACTGTCCCACAATATTACTACCCCAAGACCAAAGTGTACCATTACTTTTTATTCCGATGCTAAATCCACGACCAGTAGAAACACGAAGCCAATTCGTATCAGTTCCAACCTGTACAGGATTTGATCTGAAAATTGTAGTGCCGTCACCCAATTGCCCATCGCCATTTCCGCCCCAACCCCAGAGCGTTCCATCAGTTTTTATTGCCATTGTATGCAAGTGGTTCGAGTTTATAACATTCCAATTAGTATTAATACCAACCTGACCAGGGAAATTACGGTTAACTGCATCTCCGCTACCAAGTTGATTAAACATATTGCCACCCCACGACCATATTGTTCCATCTGTTTTTAATGCAATAGAATGTAGTCCACCTGCTGCTACCTCTTTCCAGTTCGTATTTGTTCCAATCTGTACTGGAAGCAGTCTATTAATATTGGTGTTATCGCCTACTTGCCCGTATTGATTGTTGCCCCATGCCCAAAGTGTTCCATCAGTTTTGATAGCAAGTGTATGAGTGGTGTTGGTGCTTACTTTGAGCCAATTGATATTATTGCCAATTTGATGTATAATTGGCGTACTTGAGTTCATGCCATCACCAAGCTGACCGTTGACATTTTCGCCCCAACCCCATAAAGTACCGTTTGGCTTTATTGCTAATGTTTGTCCCCCACCTGCGCTAATAGTTTGCCAGCATTGTGCGTGAATTTGGATAACTCCAAAAGTTAGCATAAATAATAATATAATTTTTTTCATGATATCTAAATTTTATTGTTTTACAATTTTTTGTGAATGATTATAATCACCATTTGAAATGTTAAGAATGTAAATACCGTTTTGCAAATGGTTTAAATCCAGAGTTTTATTGTCTAAATTTTCAGTTTTGCTTTCATGCACAATACGTCCGTTTAGGTCGGCGATTGTAATGTTTGCGTTGCTAATTGGATTTTCGGTTTGGATGGTAAAAATGCCTGTTGATGAGTTGGGGTTAACGTTAAATTGGTTTGTCGAGAAGTCTTGGTTTGATAATAACAAACAACCGATGGATACTAATACTGGAATAGCAATATCTGTAACAATTCCGTTTCCAAATACGCCATCATTTTTGCCGCAGGCAAAAAAAGTGCCATTATTTTTTGCAAATAACGATTGATTGAAAGCTGAAACCGAAGTAATTCCTGTAAGATTTAATACTTGAACAGCCGACGATTTATTTATTAATGTGCCATCGCCAAGTTGTCCAAAATCATTTCTACCTACTGACCAAGCAGTACCATTGTTTTTTAAAAAAAATGCATGATTTTGTCCGGCAGTCGCTTTAACAATTCCAGAAAGATTATTTGCCTGAACTGGAGTGCTTCGACTTATTATTGTACCGTCTCCAAGTTTACCAGAATCATTACTACCACTCGCCCAAACCGTTCCGTCTTGCTTTACAAAAATTGAATGCTGAAAGCCTCCCGCTATAGCAATTACATTTGTTATTGCTACTGGAACAGGTAGCAATTCAAATGTTGTATTACCGATGCCTAATGTGCCATTAACATTACTACCACATACTTTTACGGTGCCATCATTTTTTAAAAACATAGAATGATTAACTCCGGCTGCAATTTCAATAATGTTTGACAAGCCGACAACTTGTATTGGTGTGTTTTTTTGTGTTTGGTTGCCTATGCCTAATTTTCCAAAATTATTGCTTCCGCAAGCCCAAACCGTACCATCATTTTTCAAAAAAAGCGAATGTGAATTTCCAGTTGCAATTTTAGTAATACCAGACAAACTTGTTATTTGAACAGCTACATTTGAACTTGTTGTGTTGCCAATTCCGAGTTGACCGAAAGAATTGTTTCCGCAAGCCCAAACCGTACCGTCACTTTTTAAATATAATGAATGTATGTTTTTTGAAGCGACTGCAACTATATTTGTTAATCCGCTAACTGTAATTGGAGACAATGTAACTCCACTATTTGCACCAATACCAAGTTGACCATGATTGTTTTCTCCTGTAGCTTGAACGCTACCATTACTGCAAATAAATAAGGAATGAGAATTTGCTCCTGCAATGGTTTGTGCATTTAATCCAATAGTAAATAACCCAAATAGTACTAAAGTGATTTTTTTACTCACAATGTTTATATTGTTTTTCTGGAGTTCGTTAAATGTTGATTTCATGATATTTAAATTTTTATTGTTTAATAATTTTTTGTGAATATTTAGCTTCTCCATTTGAAACATTCAAAATATAAATGCCGTTTTGCAAGTTGCTTAAATCTAAAGATTGACTGTTTAGATTGGAATCATAAACAATTCTTCCATTAAGATCGACTACTGAGATATTTGCATCTTCTAAGGGATTTTCGGTTAATATGGTAAAAATACCTTTTGACGGGTTGGGAGCCACGCCAAATTTGTATTTAGAGAAATCTAAATTGAATAAACTTGTGGGGCAAGAAACTAAAAGTGGTACAAGAGAATCTACAGTAGTATTATTTCCATATTTATTAAAAACATTATCACCCCAATAAAAAAAAGTACCATCGGTTTTTATTGCTGCAGATACTTGAGAGCCACTATGAATGGAAACCCAATTAGTGTCAGTCCCTATTTGAACTGGAGCGAAGGCACGTGTTGTTGAATTATTGCCTAATTGACCACTTTCATTACCTAGCCACGCCCATAAACTACCATCGGTTTTTATGGCAAGGTTGTGATTTGTACCAGAACTAATCTTTGACCAATTAGTGGCTGTACCAACTTGTGTAGGGATGTTTAAATTTGTAACGAAAGACGGACTACCACCTGTTTATCTGCCCCAATTCCAAAGTGTTCCGTCAGATTTGATGGCTGATGTATGACTTGATTTTGTACTTATTTTTTGCCAATCTGTACCCCCAACCTGCACTGGCACTATTCTATTACTAGAACCAAAGCCTAAACCCAATTGTCCTAAATCGTTACGCCCCCAAGACCATAAAATACCATTAGATTTTAGTGCAATAGTGGTTGACAAACCCGTACAAACCGTTGTCCAATCGGTATCTGAACCAACTTGTGTTGGTAAAGCTCTGTTTAAAAGTAAATTATTGCCTATTTGACCATTACCGCCAGATCCCCAAACCCAAAGCGTACCGTTATTTTTAATGGCTGCCACATGTTCAAAACCTGCACTCATGCTATTCCAATCCGTATCGGTTCCGACCTGTGTTGGCGCAGTTACATTGTTTGTAAATGTGCTGTTTCCTACTTGACCAAATAAATTGTCGCCCCAGACCCACAATGTTCCATCGGTTTTAATGGCTATGGTGTTTCTATCGCCAGCCACTACTTTTAACCAATTAGTTTGTGTGCCAATTTGTATGGGTATGGGAGATCCATTAACGGTACCATTTCCTAATTCTCCATCGGAGTTGCCGCCCCATCCCCAAAGTGTACCATCGGGCCTAATAGCCATTGTATGATTAAAACCAACACTAAAAGTTTGCCAACATTGTGCTTGTAACTGCTCTGAACAAATAATTACAAACAGTAAAATAATTTTTTTCATGATATTTAATTTTAAAAGTTGTTTATCATTCGATGCGTTGGTAAACGCGTTTAATATTGCCTTTGAGCATCATTCTATTTTCTTCGGCATAATAAGGAATGCTCATTTCATTATTATTTGTTGGGTTAATGAAAACTATATTTTTTCCGAATGTGCGCCATTGTGCTGTTTCAATATTAGAGCTTGCGCTGCCATCATAACTTACGTTGCCAGAAGCACCTGCGCTGCTGCCTGTCCAGGTTCTGCATTCGCCATTGGCATTAAGTTGCATAAAATAATCAGTAGAAAAAGAGGAATAAAATTGTCCGGAACCACTACTTATAACTTCTGTGAATCGCCATTTACCTAATAAAGCTCTGTCTCTATTTACTGGTTTTGTTGACGAACCGTTGCTTGGTGCAGATGATATAATACCATCACCACTAGTGTCAAAAGTAATAGGACTGTCACCTTGATTGGTTGTCAGTGTACTTCTGTCAAGCACCAACGCCAAAATTTGGTTGTTGTATTCTGGAAACGTAATGTTGAAATGCAGTTTTTTGTTGACTATTTCTGCTGTAATGTTATACGTTTTTCCAGTATCATTTTCTGTAATTTTACCCGTACAGTTTTTATCTGTATTTTCGGTAGCTGAAATTGTAGCTTCTCTTCCATCCATGGTCAAAATACCTGTTAGCTTGTTGGTTCTTGGAATGGCAGTTAGTGTTACAAAAATTTCTTTTTCGTTGTGCGTGCCAGAAAAGTTGCCCACAAAATTGCTTGTTACTTTTTTTGTTGCAGTTGTTTTGGCAATTTTAAGTTTTTTGTGCGTGTTTCTGCTCGCAACTTGTTCTTGACAAGACAGTAATGCAACAAAAATTGTAAGTGTTTTTAAAAGTATCATGGTTTATTGTTTTTGGCTATGGTCTGATTAAAATATTTATTTTCAGTTTATTTCGCCACAGATTTAAAGGATTTTAAAGATTTTCTTCATTATATTGATAAAAATTTGTGCTAATCTGTGTAATCAGTGGCTTAAAAAAATCATACGCTTTTTAGACTAAATCCTTGTTTTTTTGATTACTAATTTTTGAATAAATTATATTTTAATGCTATTTTTAAAAAAGGGCTTGGCATCATCCAGCCCTTTTACAACTAACTAAACATGAAAAACTACTATTTTCTTTAGTTCACAAAAATATCATTTGTGTCAAAGCTACTTGTGCTTCCGTTTAATGGTAATGGCGTTTCAATACCATTTTTCCAAAGTTTAGCATCAACTTCATCTATTACATACACGTTAGAACCCTTTAAGAAAAAAGTTTGTCCCAAAAATCTGTCAGCACCAACAACTGTTTTAACAACGCCATTTAACCAATATTTAAGAATTTCGTTGTCACTAAACAAAATGCTCACATTGTCTCCGTCAACTTTCATATCAAGGAAAATATTTGGCAATGTGTTAGAAACAACAACTGTTCTTGCCCCATTTTTTAAATATATTATTTTTGAATTGTCTGATGATTGTCCTTCTCGGTAAACGATGTGCGTTATGGCATTGCGTATGATTAAACTTCGTGCTTCCGAAGATATCGTTGGGTCGGAAACCACTGATACCACATTGTTTTTCCAAAGTTTGGCTTCAAATTTAAAATTGGGAGCATTTAGCTCCGTAAAAAATACCGAAACTTCTGTTCCCACCACGCTTAATGATTGCGCACTAGCTTTTGAAGCAGTAGTATTTACTTTTGTGCCAACGCCATTTTTGTATAATTTTGCTTGAGTGGTTGAGGAACCAATTGCCTTTTCGGTTGCAATAACGTACACATCATTGTTTGCCACTGTCAAGTTGGTTACGCTGTTATCTTGCCCTTGCGCATTTTGTGCGTTTACTATTTCGGTAGCTATACCGTTTTTCCAAATTTTGAATTTATTATCTACACTATTAGATACTTGTTCTTCGCCTAAAACGTAAACGTTTGCGTTGTCTATAACTAATTCATGGACATCCACAAAACGGGATCCATTAGTAATTTTCGATTGAACACCATTTTTCCATAATACAATATTTCGCATAATTAAATTATTTTGGAAATCAGTGATGTTTTCTATACCCACAATATATACATCATTGTTAACAACCTTTACTTTTAGCGCTTGTGTTTTAGAACCAGCCAAAAACGGCAAAGTAGTTTTTACGCCATCTGTCCACAGTATTGGTTGAGACCCATTGCTGTTGCTTAAAATTTCGGTACCAACGACAAATACTTTATCGTTAATGCCATTTGTGTTGTCATCGATAGTAGCATCGCTGTCTTTTGAGCAGGAAGCTATCAGCACGAGAATAAAAAGTGTAATGATGGTTTTTAGGTTTTTCATATTGGTATGGTTGTTTTTTAATTGATTTGTAAAATTGAAAGTAATGGTTGAAGATTAATCGATAACTATTTTACGGATTCTGAAATTTAATTGATCTGTTACATATAAAATACCATCATTATCTATACATATTCCGTTTGGATTCTGAAATCTTGCATTTGTTCCAATTCCGTCCGCAAAACCAGCAGTTCCACCCGCTATTGTGGTTACTAATCCAGTCTGGGAAATTTTTCTTATTTGGTTATTGTTTTTATCACTAATGTATAGATTGCCATTTGCATCTATAGCAACTCCTGCCGGAAATGAGAACTGGGCATTTAGACCAACCCCGTTGGCAAAACCAACTGTGCTTCCTGCCAAAGTTGTTACAACACCAGCTGGTGTAATTTTTCTTATTTTCTGGTTACCTAAATCGGTAACATATAAATTTCCTGATGCATCAGAAGTAATAAATGATGGGGCTGCAAACATTGCGTTTGTGCCTGTGCCATCCGCAAAACCTGACGCACCGCCAGCTATTGTTGTCACAATACCTGTTTGAGTAACTTTTCTTATTTTATGATTAGCCTTATCAACAATAAATAAATTTCCAGATGAGTCCACTGTTATACCTACGGGACTATTAAATTGAGCAAGTGAACCCGTACCATCTGCAAAACCTTGTGTGCTTCCTACTAAAGTTGTTACAACTGCTGCGGATGTAATTTTTCTAATTTTATGTGCCTCGTTTTCAACGACAAAAAAATTATTTGTGGTTTTGTCAAACACAATATCTGTTGGTCTGTTTAATTGTGCACTTGTTCCTGTTCCATCAACCGAACCTGACGCACCACTACCAGCGAAAGTTGTTACTACACCAGTTGCTGTAATTTTTCTAATTCTTCTGTTAGGCAAATCAGCTACATATAAGTTACCTGCTATATCTATAGTAATTCCAAATAGCTTGTTAAATTTCGCAGTTGCACCGTTTCCATCTTCAAAACCAGGCGTGCTCCCTGCCAAAGTGCTTACGATAACTGTGTCAATATATGTAAAGAGAGTACTTTGCGCATTATTATTACCAACAGTTACAACTATGTTTCCAGTACTCGATTTTGCTGGTATTGTAATATTAAGTTGCGTAGTACTGGCTTGGTTTACTGTACAAACTTTGCCATTAAGTGTTACAATATTACTGGCTGGATTGTTGCTAAAACCAGTACCTGTTAGCACAACGGCTGTGTTCTTGGCACCTGTTGTTGGCCCCATACTAGAAATGGCAACGGCATTAACCGCTGGTGCAACTGTTATTGCTGGTGCATCGCTGTCTTTAGAGCATGAAGTAATAAGCACGAGAATAAAAAGTGTAAAGTAATTTTTAAGATTTTTCATAATATTTATATTTTAAAATATTTTTTTCAATTATTAACCGATTGTAAAATTGAAGTAAAATAAAACTGTTTGCAATACGTAAATGTGAGTATTAAAATGAAATATAATTTTTTATAAAATACTGATAATCAATATATTAATAATAATTGTATTTTTATTACGCACAAAAAAATACGCTCTTTGGCGTATTTGTATTTTTTTATTTTTTTTTGAAATTATATATTTCTGTTAAAAAGGTGCTTTAATTCTGATTTTTAAACCATTACTGTTTTCAATTTTTAGGATACCATTTAAGTTGGTAATTCTCTTTTTTAGATTCGTCAATCCATTTCCAAAATTATTGGCTTTTTGAATTCCTATACCATTATCGTGAATTGTAATCAAAAGTTCTTTTTTGTCTGTTGAAGAAACCTTAATTTGAACTTGGTTGGCAACAGAATGTTTAACAATATTATTGAGAATTTCTTTAATACAAAAAAATAAATTTTTTCTAGAATTTCCATTCAATATTTTATTAGAAATAGCTTCAATATCTTCAGAAAAAAGCAATTTAATTTCGGTTCCATCTAAAAATTTAAAAGCATATTGTTTTACATAATCACAAAAATTTTGAACGTTGTTATTGTCTGTATTTAAAGACCAAATAAAGGTGTTTAATCTTTGAGAAATTTCTGAACTTGTATAACTTATTTTATCAATTAGTAAAGTTTGCTTGTCATTGGTCACGTAATTTTTTAATAAATTAGTGTTAATCAATATACTACTCAATTCACTTCCAATATCATCATGAAGGTCTTTGCTTATTTCGTTTTTTTGATCTAATAATAGTTTTTGCAATTTGTTTTTTCTTCTAATTATTATTATAGCAAGAGACAAAATTAAAGCCATAAAAAGAGCTGCAACAAGTTGTAATATTTTTATGTTTTTTTGTTTATCGAGTTCATTTATTTTAGATAACAATAATTTATTTTCGCTATTAATATATTGATTTGTAATGTTTTGAATATAAAAATTTCCGTTTTTGTTAATGTCATTGTCTATCGACAATAATTTTTCTTGCAAAGCTAATTGCAAATTAATGTTGTTCATTTTTTTGAAAACCATTAATGATTGATCATAAAAAAGTCTCTTAAAAGTTGGATTTATATTATGATTTGTAATTAGGTTTTGTCCTTTTTCAAAATAATATTTCATCTTTTGGGTGTCATCAGAAAAACATTCTGCTAAATTTCCATAACCTAATAAAGCTGTATCATATATTGATGCGTTTAATGATGTTTCTATACTTTTTTTAAAATAAAATTGAGCAGAATCTTTTCTGTTTTGTTTTATAAACAATTCTCCAAAAGTACGTTCAACATTAGCTATGCACCTGTAATCTTTAAAATTTTTAGCAAATTTGTAAGCCTTTTTGTTGTAAAAATAGCAAGAATCCCATTGATTCGTTTTAATTTTTAATTGGGCAATATCATTATAAATATATTCTTTATTGATTAAATATCTTTTGTAATTAGACTTAATTTTTAAAGGAAAATATTTTTTAGCTTTGTGAAAAAAATCTTCAGCTTTAGATAATTTTTCCATTTCATACAAATTAATTCCTTTTAAAAGATAAGCGTTTGAAATGTATAAACTATCATTAATCTTTTTTGATAATTCGATAGATTTTTCTGCCTCATGCAGACCAAATTGGTGCAAACCCATATAATAAAAAAGTTCAGATTGCAAGCTGTTTGAGTAATATTGAAGGGTGTCGTTTGGATAATTTAGAAGCATTTTTTTAGAAACATCCAACCACTTTTGAGAATCTTCTATTTTATCGTTTTCTAAATAATATTCAGAAATAGCTATTGATTTAGAAACTTTAAAAATGCCGTTTTTACAGTTATTAAATGCAACTTTTTTTTCAGATACTGTTTCCTGAGAAAAAACAAACATCGACCATAACATTAAAAATAACATGTAACCAAATTTCTGTTTCATTTATTAGTTATCGTTTTAAATATACGTTTACGGCTTCGACTCTTGTATTTACATGTAGTTTTCCATAAATATGTTGAATGTGTTTTCTAACTGTTCCGCTACTTATCTGCAAATCATCGGCCACTTCTTTATTCATTTTTCCAGTAGCTAATAAATCTAAAATTTCATTTTCGCGCGGTGTTAATAACAATACACTTTCATCAACTGATTCAAACTTAGAAAAACTAGCAACTACTTTTCTGGCAATACTACTACTCATTGGACTGCCGCCATCAAATAAATCGTTTAGAGCGTCTATAATTTTTGTTGGTCCTTCGGTTTTTAGTATGTAGCCACTTGCTCCGGCTTTTAAACTTTTAAAAATAATTTCATCGTCTTCGTACGAAGTACACATTAAAAAAAGAAGTTTTGGATTTTTGGCTTTTAAAATAGCAACGCATTCGAATCCGCTGTAACCAGGCAAATTCACATCCATTAGCAAGGCATCAATTCCTATTTTTGGTACCATATCTATTGCAACTTCAGCGTTTTCAAAAGTACCAACCAACTCAAATTGATCTGTAAATTGAATCATCATTGCCATTGCCTCTCTCAAATCGCGATTGTCTTCTACAATTCCAATTCTTTTTTTCATTTTTTGAATTCTTATAAAACAAAAATAATCATAATTCAGCAAACCAAAAATACGCAATTAAGCGTACTTAAATAAAATTAAATCATTAATTTGCATACTCTTTTGAATTAATATTATAAAATATGAAACTCTACCCAATAGAAACTGGAAATTTCAAGCTCGATGGTGGCGCAATGTTTGGCGTTGTACCCAAAACAATTTGGAATAAAACCAATCCAGCAGACGAAAATAACCTCATCGATATTGCTGCAAGATGTTTATTAATCGAAGACAATAATCGATTAATATTGATTGACACTGGAATGGGAAACAAACAATCCGAAAAATTTTTTGGATATTATTCGCTTTGGGGAACCCATTCTTTGAACAAATCATTGGCGAAATATGGTTTTTCTCGCGATGATATTACTGATGTTTTTATGACGCATTTGCATTTTGATCATTGTGGCGGAAGTGTGCAATGGAATAAAGATAGAACAGATTACGAACCAGCATTTAAAAATGCGAAATATTGGACGAACGAAAACCATTGGAATTGGGCAACCGTACCTAACCAGCGTGAAAAAGCATCTTTTTTGTCCGAAAATATTTTGCCAATGCAAGAATCAGGGCAACTTAATTTTATAAAAAATCCAGAATCTGATTTTGGCTTTTCATCAGAATTAAATTTTGATATTTTTTATGTAAATGGTCACACCGAAAAAATGATGATTCCGCATATTAATTTCAAAGGTAAAACCATTGTGTTTTGTGCAGATTTGATTCCGACAGCTGGACATTTGCCTTTACCCTATGTAATGGGTTATGACACCCGACCTTTATTAACAATGCCCGAAAAATCTATATTTTTGGAAGCTGCTGTTGCAAATAATTATTATTTATTTCTAGAACACGATGCTCATAATGAAATCATTACGGTCGAACAAACCGAAAAAGGAATTCGATTGAAAGAAGTATTTCGTTGTGATGAAATCTTAACATAATGTTAATTCATATTAAAGATTTAACAATTTTGATGACTTTTATACCATAAAACAAATTTTACATTTTATATGAGAATTCTTAAACCAATTTTTTTATCTGCATTTATTGCTATAACAATTTCTAGTTGTAAAGCCCCAGCAGGAATAATAAGTACTAACCCAACCAATATTGACAAAACAGTACTAAAAACAACCAAAATTACCGACAAAGATTTAAAACGATGGTCACATTTAGACTTGGTAAAAGACACAATCCCTGGAATGAGCGTTGACAAAGCCAACGAATTTATGAAAGGCAAAAAATCGAATAAAATAATTGTTGGTGTAATCGATTCTGGAATAGACATAGAACACGAAGATCTAAAAGGTTCTATTTGGACAAACTCTAAAGAAATTGCTGGTAACAAAAAAGACGATGACAATAACGGATTTATAGACGATATAAACGGTTGGAATTTTCTTGGTGACGTAGAATATGAACAACTAGAATTGACTAGAATTGTTAAAAAAGGAGAAGCCAACTCTCAAGATTATAAAGTAGCAAAAGCACAATTAGATAAAAAAATCGCCGAATTAGCACCCCAAAAAGAACAATTAGATATGTTACTTGGTGCCGAAAAATCTTGTGCTATTTACCTAAAAAAGAAAAATTATACAGTTGATGAGGTTAAAGCAATAAAAACAAGTGATGCAAGTTTAGGTCAAGCTAAAATGATTATGACTCAGGTTTTGGCGGGTTCAACAAAAGAAGCTTTTGACAAAGAAATGCTTGAATATAAAAACTATGTTTACGACCAGTTAAATTATAATTTAAATTTAAATTACGATGGGCGAAAAATATTAGGAGACAATCCAGACAATCAAAACACAAAAAGTTATGGTAACAATGTAGTTTGGGGGTCAAAAAAAGAAGGTTCAAAACACGGAACCCACGTTGCAGGAATTATAGCACAAATAAAAAACAACGGAAAAGGTGGCGACGGTGTTGCGAATGGAAATATAGAAATTATGACCATTCGTGCTGTTCCAAATGGCGACGAACAAGACAAAGACATTGCAAATGCAATTAGATACGCAGTCGATAATGGTGCAAAAGTTATAAACGGAAGTTTCGGAAAAGATTTTTCGCCATACAAACAATGGGTTTTTGATGCTATAAAATATGCAGCCTCAAAAGATGTTTTAATTGTTCACGCAGCAGGAAACGATGCCAAAAATATAGATGTAGAGCCAAATTTTCCCAACGATGCCGATGGTTCAGGTCCAGAATTTGCAAATAATTTAATTACAATCGGAGCTTTAAATTTTGAATTTGGTTCAAAAATGATTGCCGATTTCTCTAATTACGGTAAAGTAAATGTTGATATATTTGCTCCTGGTGTAAAAATTTATGCAACAACACCAAACAATACTTATGAGTTTTTACAAGGTACGTCAATGGCTGCGCCTAATGTAGCTGGTGTAGCAGCATTGATTCGATCGTATTTTCCAAAACTAACAGCAACGCAAGTCAAACAATTAATTATGGATTCAGGAACACCAATTTCTAATGCGGTTGCTATTGGCGAAACTAATAAAACAATGACAACATTAGCCGAAATTTCTAAAACTGGTAAGATTGTTAATGCATTCAATGCATTAGTCTTAGCAAGCAAAACAGCTTCAAAAAAATAATATTTGTTTAAAATAATTACAAAAACGGAAATTCTAAAAGTTTTTCCGTTTTTTTTTATCCAAAAAATAATTTCTAATTCAGTAATATAACTAGATTTTAATTAATTTTGAATTCTAAAAAATTCCAATCAAAAAACCAAATGAAAAAATTAATACTAATTTTTATACTTTCAAATATTACCAATGTTTTCGCACAAAATACTTATTGGCAACAAAAAGCCGATTACAAAATGACAGTCAATTTTGAAGTATCAAATTATAATTATTCTGGCAAACAAGAAATCGTTTACACAAATAATTCTAGCGATACATTGCGCAAAGTTTACTATCATTTGTATCCAAACGCTTTTCAACCTAATTCAGAAATGGATGCAAGACTTCAAGCTATTAAAGACCCTGATGGACGAATGGTTACCAAAACCAAAGTTGATGGAAAAGACTTTAAAGAAAGTAGAATTAAAAACCTAAAACCAGACGAAATTGGCTTTTTGAAAATTACAAATTTTAAACAAAATGGCGCAGAAGCGAATACCAAAGAAATAGGAACAATTTTAGAAGTTACATTACCAAAACCAATTTTACCAAATTCTAAAGCAACTTTAACTCTTGATTTTGTTGGTCAAGTTCCAGTACAAATTCGTCGTTCTGGTCGAAATAATGCCGAAGGAATCGAATTGTCAATGAGTCAATGGTACCCAAAATTAGCCGAATTCGATTTCGAAGGTTGGCACGCTGACCCTTACATTGCAAGAGAATTTCATGGTGTTTGGGGCAATTTTGATGTAAAAATTACAATCGATAAAAATTATATTCTTGGCGGTACAGGTTATCTACAGAACGGAAACGAAATTGGTTACAACTATCAAGATGCTGGAAAAGTTGTAAAAATCCCTTCGAAAATAAAAACATTAACTTGGCATTTTATTGCGCCAAATGTGCACGATTTTACTTGGGCAGCCGACAAAAATTATATTCACGATAAAATAAAAGGACCAAATAACGTTGATTTGCATTTTCTATATAAAAACAATCCTGCTATAATCGAAAACTGGAAAAAATTGCAACCAATTACTGCCAAAGTTTTAGAATTTTACAATAAAACTGTTGGACAATATCCATACAAACAATATTCTGTTATTCAGGGTGGCGATGGTGGAATGGAATATGCAATGTGCACACTAATTGTTGGCGATGGCGATATGGAAGGATTGGTTGGGGTCATGACTCACGAGTTTGGACACAGTTGGTTCCAACACATTTTGGCAAGTAACGAAAGTAAATATGGTTGGATGGACGAAGGATTCACATCGTTCATAGAAGATTTGGCAATGAATGAAATGGCTGATAAAAAATTAGATAATCCTCACGAAAATGCTTACAAAGGTTATTTTGCAATGGTAAATTCTGGAAAAGAACAACCACAAACAACACATTCTGACCGCTATGACGAAAACCGAGTTTACAGCATAACTTCCTACTCCAAAGGAGAAGTTTTCTTGGCACAATTAGGATATTTGATTGGTAAAGAAAATGTCTTAAAAACTTTAAAAAAGTACTATAGCGAATTCAAATTCAAACATCCAACACCAAACGATATTAAACGAACTGCCGAACGTGTTTCTGGAGCTAACCTAGATTGGTATTTGACCGATTGGACGAAAACCATTAACACAATCGATTACGCAATTAAATCGGTTTCTGAAAACAAAGTTGTTTTAGAAAGAATAGGTAGAATGCCAATGCCGATTGAAGTTTTGGTCGAATATCAAGATGGTTCGAAAGAAAGTTATTATATTCCGCTTCGAATGATGAATTTCGAGAAAGAAAACCAAGATTCAGGTTTATTAAGAACAGTTTTAAAAGATTGGGCTTGGGCTTACCCAACCTATGAATTTATGACTTCATCGGATAAGAAAATTAAGAAAATAACTTTGGATTCAAGCGAATTAATGGCTGATGTAAAACGAGAAAATAATGTTTTTGAGGTAAAGTAATTAAAAACCTAAATCTAAAAAATAACTAATTCTTATTGCTAAATTATCTTCGAAACCTGCTAATTTATTTGGTCCATACCTATAAAAAGTACTTATTCTTATACCTTTAAAAAGTTGGTTTATTTGTATTCCAGATTCAAAATATCCTTTGTCTAGCGTTTTGTATTCTATACCAAGATGTTGCTCGGGTTTGCTGATATTGCCAATTGCCATTCGGGTTATAAAAACCAATGTTGGCTTAAATTTCTTGGTAATATTTAACCTTTTCAAACCGTGACGGAATTCAAAAAAAGCGTACTTATTAGAAAAAAATTCGTTCAAATACATCGTTTCAAAATCGTTATCGCCTTCTATCGAAATTCTTTGAATAATTTTATCTTTATTTAAAGAATTTGGCGAATTATTGTATAAATGTGTGATTGGAACATCGCCAAAAGCATAACCTAAAGCAAACATTAAATTGGTTTTTTGACCATTCAAAAATTTTCTTTCATAAGAAGTTTTAAAATCAATTTTACCAAAATTAAAATCATTTCTAATAACATTTGGCAGTGATTTTGTGAGTTGTATGTTAAAAACAGGGAAACCTTCTTGCGATTCTAATCGACCAACTGGTGTTTGAATGTATTTACTAAAAGGTTTCCATTGCAGTGAAACCATTGCTGTTGTCATATTAAAAACTTTGTAAAACTTATCGTCGACTTTATATAAATAGCTAAATTTGGGGTCAATTATCGAGTGTGAGATTTCCCAAATACTCTCGGTTTTTGGAATTATTTTGGTTTCTATAAAAGTGCGCCATTTTAAATAATTATAAAATGAACTAAAATTGAACAAATCGGTATCTAACAACTTGAATTGCTTGTTTTCAATTGCGAAACTTGTACTCGCAATTTGTTGAACATCATCAGTAAAAGAGGCGCCAAACCATGTATTAGAAAATTTTCCGTATCGACCTGCAAAACCTAAATTATACTTAAAATTTCCATCTTTTGTTCCATAAGCTGAATAACCTTCAATCCTGAATTTTCTTGATAATTTTTCGTTAGTTGTTCCGCCAATACACAATCTAAAACCTTCATAATTATTGAAATTTATAAATTTTCGCAAATCTAAATCCACCAAACCCACTGGTACAAACCCATTTATAATTTTTTTACCAAACAAAAATCTTTTTTCGATTCGACGCTTCAAAACTAAACTATCAAGTGTTTGATAGGTTTTTTGGCTTCGAATATCTAATGAATCTTTTCTGTGAAAATTCCAAAAAAGTTTAGATTTATTGGTTGCATCTTCTTTAACCTCTATGGCAATTGCGGCTTTTCGAACATTAAATATTTTATTAAATTCTATTTCAGTATTTGTAGTTTCGGACAATAAATAAACAAAATCAGAGGAATTTTTTTCTCTGTATTTATTGTTATCATCTAAATCGCTATCAAACTGAAAAGTTCCTCCAAAAAGCTTAATGTCCTCGTTGTTTTTGCCTTTTGAGATTTTGAAAATTTGAGATTTTGGAAACCATAATTTTTCTTCTTCTAAGTATTTAAAATCATGAATTCCCGTTACATCAATAACATTTTTTACACGCATAATTGCTTTTGCGACTGCAAAATTTTGAGTATCAATATATAACAAACCTTCTAATCCAGACTTGTTTGCTTTTTTACGATTTTTGAAATAAACAGCATAGCATTGTCGGTTTTCTATTGAAATTGTGTCTAACAAATTGTAAAAATAATCGCTAACTTTATCATTTGAAATCGGACTTTTATATTTAGTTTGTAACAAGACATAAATGTTGTCGTAAACAGAAATAGACTGCAAATTGAAACCTAAAATTTCATAAACTGGTTGCTTGAATCCAGACATTTTGATACCCAATACATACTCTTTTAGTTTTTTGTTTTTGAATAAAAATTCTGAAATTTTCTCAGAATGAAATAAATGTTGTTTGCCAATAATTTTTTTGAATTTGTATTCGCTTGAATCTAATTTAGAAAAATACTTTTGATTGTTTTTTGTAACAAAAACACTATCGATTTTACCTTTTAATGAGTCTGGATTGGCAGTAATTATTAGTTTATTATAGGATTTAAATCTGAAATTTTTAAATTTAGTTTCTGGATTATTGTTGTATTTGTTTTCAATAACTTTACTTATAATTTTAGTTGCTTCGTTTTTTAAAACCCCTTTTTCATTCTGAAATAAAATAATTTCAAAATAAAAATTATCATTTACATCTATTTTACTCGATAAATGTCCAACATAAGAAACTTCTATAAAATTAAGTTTTCTAAGTTCGGTAATTATAAATTTACCATCAATATCAGAAAATATTTTTTTTCCAGTTTCTAATTTTATGGTTGCAAAAGCTAGTGGTTTTAGTGTTTGAGCATCTTTAACTATTCCAGAAATATTGAATTGCGCTTGAAGCGAATGAGTAAAAAGTAGCAATAAAACAATTAGTTTTAACAATGATTTTTTCTTTAAAAAATATAAGGAATTCAAGTTCATTGAAGTTTTTGCTAAAATCAAAATTGATTAAAATGAATACAAAAAATTAAAATTACAAAAAAAATCTATCAAAGTTTGACAATGACAGATTTTTAAGTTTTTATTAGAAATTAATATTTAATTCTTGTTTAAATAATATTAATTTTCTTTCAAGATTCGATGTTTATTTTAAACCTTCATAATTTCAGCTTCTTTGTGCATTAATAATTCATCTATTTTCTTTATGAAAGAATTTGTCAAAGTCTGAACTTCTTCTTCTGCATCTTTACAAGCATCCTCAGAAACACCATCTTTTTCTAATTTTTTGATATCTGAATTAGAATCTTTACGCACATTTCTAACTCCAATTTTCGCATCTTCGGCTTCGACTTTGGCTTGTTTTGCTAAATCCCGACGACGTTCTTCTGTTAATGGTGGGACTGATATAATGACAACATCGCCGTTATTCATTGGATTAAAACCAATATTGGCAATCATAATTGCTTTTTCGATTGTGTGCAACATATTTTTTTCGAAAGGTTGCAATGTAATTGTTCTTGCGTCTGGAACACTAATTTTTGCAACTTGAGAAAGTGGAGTTGCAGAACCATAATAATCTACAAATACACTACCAAGCATTGCTGGTGATGCTTTACCAGCGCGAATGTTTAAAAAAGCTTTTTCTAAATGCGCAATTGATCCATTCATTGCTTCCTGGGTACTTTCTAATATAAATTCTATTTCTTCCATTTTATTTTTTTAGGTTCCGTATCAGTTTTAAGTGATTAGTTATCATTTTTATAAATAAATTATTTTAATTTCGTATTAATTTGTAACTGAATACTGATTACTTAACTACAGTTCCAATATTTTCTCCATTGCAAATTTTCATTAAATTACCTTTTTTATTCATATCAAACACCAAAATAGGTAATTTGTTTTCTTGACTTAATGTAAATGCTGTTGTGTCCATAACATTCAAACCTTTTGCAAGTACGTCTTCAAACGAAATTGTATCAAACTTGGTTGCACTTGAATCTTTTTCTGGATCGGCCGTATAAATTCCGTCAACACGAGTTCCCTTCAAAATAACATCGGCATGAATTTCTACACCACGCAATACTGCTGCAGTATCGGTAGTAAAATATGGATTTCCTGTTCCTGCGCCAAAAATCACAATCCTTCCTTTTTCAAGATGTCGAACTGCACGACGTTTAATGTATGGTTCTGCAATTGCTTCGATTTTTAATGCCGTTTGCAAACGAGTTAGCATTCCTTTATCTTCAAGTGCGCCTTGCAACGCCATTCCATTAATTACGGTTGCTAACATTCCCATATAATCGCCTTGAACTCTGTCCATTCCATTGCTTGCTCCTGCTACACCACGAAAAATATTTCCGCCGCCAATAACTATTGCAATTTCGATTCCTATGTCGTGAATTTGTTTAATTTCGTCAGCATACTCGGCTAATCTAACTGGATCAATACCATATTGACGATCGCCCATTAGTGCTTCTCCGCTTAATTTCAATAGTATTCTTTTGTATTTCATGATAATGTTTGTGATATGCAAATATAGTTATATTTCGATTTTGTGAAATAGCATTTGAAAAAATAAAAAATGTTACCTAATTTTCAATATTGTTTAATTTATTTTAATTCAGTAACAAACTGCTCAACATCGACAGCGTTTACAACATCAAAATCGCCAATTTTTGTTCTTCGTAAAGCTGTTAAATGGGAACCAGAATTCATAGCTTTTCCAAAATCGAATGCAATAGAACGAATGTAAGTTCCTTTGCTGCATTTTATTCTGAAATCGATTTCAGGAAGTTCGATTCTTGTAATTTCAAATTCATGAATAGTAGTTTTCCTTGAAGCAATTTCAATACTTTCTCCTGCTCTTGCGTGCTCGTAAAGTCTAACGCCATCTTTTTTTATAGCCGAATAAATTGGTGGTTTTTGGTCAATTTCTCCAAGAAATTGCTTGACAGTTTCGTGGATTAAATCGTTATTTATGTGATTGGTTTCGAAAGTTGCATCAATTTCGGTTTCTAAATCATACGATGGTGTTGTTGCTCCAATAAAAAAAGTTCCTGTATATTCTTTGGCTTGGCCTTGAAGTTCTGATATTCGTTTGGTGAATTTTCCAGTGCAAATCAATAACAAACCTGTTGCCAATGGATCAAGCGTTCCAGCGTGACCAATCTTAAACTTTTTGGGCAATCCAACTTGATTGATTAAGGCATATTTTAATTTATTGACCGCTTGAAATGAAGTCCAATTTAAAGGTTTGTCAATTAATAATATTTGACCTTCTAGATATTCGTTGACCGTAATCATTAAATTATTGTCAGTTTTTGAATGAAAAAATGAATCAGCAAAAGCAAAACTCCTGCTATAATTCTATAATATCCAAAGATTTTGAAACCATTTTTGGTTAGAAAACCTATGAATGATTTAATTGCCAAAAGTGCTACTACAAATGCGACAATATTTCCAATTACCAATAAATTAATTTGATCTGGTGATAAAACGAATCCATCTTTGTAATAATCATGACATTTCTTGGCTGTTGCGCCCAACATTGTCGGAACAGCAAGAAAGAATGAAAATTCTGCTGCCAAAGTTCGAGATAATCCTTGCGACATTCCGCCAACAATACTCGCACCACTTCTAGAAACGCCTGGAACCATTGCTAAACATTGAAAAAGTCCAATTTTGAATGCTTGAAAATAAGAAATTGGTTTTTCTTCCCGAGAATTCGGGATCAAACTTTCAGGTTTATTGAACCAATCGTCAACTTTAAGCAAAATAATACCACCAATTAATAACGAAACTGCAACAGTAACTGGATTTTCTAACAAAGCATCTATATAATCTCCAAGCAATAATCCTAAAACAACCGCAGGAATAAAAGCAACCAATAATTTAAAATAAAAATCTAGTGTTTGAAAAAATCTCTTGAAATAAAGAATCACAACCGATAAAATCGCTCCGAGTTGAATAACAATCGTGAAAAGTTTAGTAAAATCGTCTTTTGCAATCCCAAAAAACGAACTGGCAATTATCATATGTCCTGTTGACGAAACAGGCAAAAATTCTGTAATTCCTTCAATAATTGCAAGGATTATGGCTTGAAGTGTGTTCATTTTTTTAATTAGAAAACGTGATAATTGAGATAATTAGATAATTATCTGATTGACAAATTATCAAATTATCTCAATTGTCAAATTATTTTTTAAATATTGAATAAATAGTTATTCCAAAACCAATTAAAACGGTTGTTGGGGCAATTCTAATTCTTGTAAAACTAAACAATTCGGCTTCGTTAAAAACTTTTGGATCGTTGCTTCCGCCGCCCATCATTAAAATAAAACCAATTGCAATTACTGCAATTCCTATTAGTAGAAACTTGTAATTTACTTCGTTGAATAAAAATTCTGGTTTATGGTTGTTTTCTTGTTTCATTAGTTAGTTTTTTATTATTTTATGAGTTTGAAAAGTTCCATTTTCGAATTCAACTTTTGCTAAATAAATTCCAAAAGACAAATTATTGGTTTTTATAAAACTTTGATTAGATGTTGAAATATTTTTCCCGTCTAAACTATAAATATTTATTGATTTTATAAGTTCAGTAGTTTCAAATTCAAGAACATCTTTTACAGGATTATTAAAGGTTAAATTAGCACTTTCGAATTGGTTGGTAGATAAGTTTTGTTCTAGATATTTGGCAATAAATATTTTATTTGTTGTGCCGTTTCTGTATATTCCACTTACAAAAATATTTCCGCCATTTTGATAAGAAAAATTCATAGGAAATTCTTCAAGTAGATTTTGATTTTCTATATATAAACCTGTTGCATTAAAAGATGTATCAATATTTCCTTGATTTGTATATTTATAAAGTGATAAATTAACAATGTTATTTAAATTATTAAAACCAAAAAGATTTAATGAATTGACTTGTCGATTGAAACCTAATGTATAGTTATTAGTTAACATATTAATTGAACCAGAATTACCAAAAGTTGTGTCTAATATTCCATTTGAATCATACTTATTAATTATTCCATTTGGATTAGATAAATTTATAATACTGACAAGAAAGTCATTATTGAAATCTATTTTTGCATTCGTATTATTATTAGGAGTAAACAAAGAAGTATATCCATTAGTACCAAAAGTTGAATCGATAGTTCCATCTATATTTATTCTAGATAATGATAAATCTTTTAGTGAATTTGGAACTCTACTTCTAGTAGTAATTAAAAATTTTCCGTTTTTTATTCCAACTAAATCGACAAAATTTCGATCTATTGCAAGTGTTAATTCTCCATTCTGTCCAAATGAAGTTGCTATTATTCCTGTATTTGTATTTATTTTAACAATTTTTTCTGTAAGAGTTAAATCTACATTATTGTAAACTGTTTTATTGATATAAAAACTTTCATCAACATCTAAAAAAGAATTTTCATAATCAAAATAAGTATTAGAAAAAGTCATATATCCATTGGTTCCGAAAGAAGTGTCTAAAACACCATTTGCATCAAGTCTAAGTATATATGAGGTTGAATTTCCAACGGAAACTAATATTTTACCGCTTGGTAACAAGTGCATAGTTGGTCCATTATCGGCTAAATAGTTAATAATATAAAAACCATTTGTTGCAAAGCTTGTATCTATTGTTCCATCGGAATTAAACCTAGCTATAAAATTTATTCTTTGCAAAGTACCCTCATTTCTATTTCCGTTAACTAATAGCTTTCCATCTGGTTGAACTATTACTTTTACATTTCCTCCGCCACTATTTGTAATTCCATCAACTACTGCAAAACCATTTGTCCCAAATGTATTGTCTAATGTAATTGTTTGCGCACTAATGCTCATAGAAAACATTAATCCAACAATAAATAAAAATTTATTCATAAATGCGATATAAGTTTAAAATTTAATATGTAAAATATAATATTTCTCTAATACAAATCATCTGTTCGTAAATTCAAGAATCTTTGAGTTGCAAAATAAGTACTGATCCAAGTTATTAAAACGCCAGTAACCAACACTGCCAAAAGCACCATTCCAGTCGATAATTGATCTTTTAAAATTCCTAGTCCTGGATAATTCATTTCTAGATAAATCAAAACGCCAGCTAATGCCAAAATTGCTAATCCTGAACCCATTAAACCTAATTTTACACTTCGCCAAACGAATGGTTTTCTGATAAAAGCCTTTGTTGCGCCAACCATTTGCATTGTTTTGATGATAAATCTATTGGAATGAATTGACAATCTGAGTGAACTATTTATTAATAAAACTGCAATAATCGTAAGTAATCCGCTGATTAATAATATCCAGAAACTAACATTTTTTACGTTATCATTAACCAAATTTATTAATTGTTTGTCATAAACAATATCTGCAATCATTGGGTTTTCACGCAATTTATTTTCGATATTATTGACTTTGGATTTTTCTACAAAATCGGCTTTCAAATGAATATCATAAGAATTTTGTAACGGATTGGCACCTAAAAACTTCATAAAATCGTCGCCAATGATATCTTTGTGTTGTTTTGCAGCATCGTCTTTCGAAACGTAAGCAAAACTTTTAGTAAAACTAGATGTTTTCAATTCGTCGCCAAATGCTTTTAAAATGCTATCGTTGGCTTCGGTTTTAAAAAAAACAGTCATTGCAATTTCTTCCTTAAAATCGTTTGACAATCTTTTAGAATTAATTACAAAAAAACCTAGTATTCCAAGTAAAAACAAAACTAAGAAAACACTTAAAACTACCGAAAAATAAGAAGAAAGTAACCTGCGTTTCTGAAAATTATCGTAAGAAGAACTCATATTTTGTTAAATTATGGTGTAAAAATAATAAAGTATTTCATTAAATAAACTTAAATAACGTTCAAAGTTTCAATTTTCGTACAATAAATGTAAATTTGCGACTTATTATTCTAAAATCAAAGACTTGAGTTTATGAAAAAGGTTACAGTTGTTGTCATTTTATTGTTAATTTTTAATGTTCATTCGAATCTGAATGCGCAGATAATTGACAGTTTGCAACCGAAATCATTTTTAAAAATTAAGAAAAAATCTCAAACCTATAGTTTTGATGATGGAAGTTCGAGAACTTACAACAAACCTAAATTTTGGGAAATAGTAAACCGACTTCCAAAAGATTTTATGGATACAAATAAAGATTTTATTGCCAAAGACCATGCTTATTATTTAGGCGGTTCGATAGCTGCAACAGCATTATTGGTTCCAGTTGACCAACAAATTACAGACCAATCTCGTGCATTCGCCGAAAGGCAAGGATTAAGTGCTAGCAACAAATACGGAAAATTTGGACCATTAACCAACATTCCGCAAAACATTGGCGCAGGATTTTATTTAATCGGAAATGGTACAACGGTTATATTAATGAGTGCTGGATTTTTAAGTTATGGATTATTAAAAAAAGATTATCGCGCCCAAGCAACAGCATCTGGATTGATCGAAAGTTTGGCATTATCAGGCGTTTATGTGCAAACAATAAAAAGAATAACTGGACGAGAAAGTCCATTTATTGCAAGAAAAAATGGTAATTCTGGAGGCGATTGGAATCCGTTTCCGAGTTTTACAGCCTATGCAAAAAATACGCCTAGTTATGATGCTGTTCCATCAGGACATTTAACAACAATTATGGCTGGATTAACAGTTGTAATTGCCAATTATCCTGAATATAAATGGATAAAACCAGTTGGTTACACATTAATCGGCGGAATGTGTTTGCAAATGATTCAGAGTGAAGTTCATTGGGTTTCCGATTATCCAATTGCCATTTTAATGGGGTATTTTGTTGGGAAAACTATCGCTAAAAACCGTTTTACTGAAACAAAAAATGCAGATGGAACTTATAAAAAGTATTCATTAAATTTTTCGGCATCAAGAAATTCTGGATTTAATTTAGTTGGTGCAACTTTAAAATTTTAAGAAAATGAGAAAGTTTTTATTAATCATCATCTCATTTGCGGTAGCGGAAAATTCGTTTGCGCAAGATTCAATAGTAAAAAAAGAAGAAAAACTTGATTTTAAATGTTTTATTGTTCCATCGGCATTAATTGCAACAGGATTTATTTTAAAATCGAATCCAATTCAAAAAAAATTACAAGACGAATCTAAATTAACATTCGGTAACAATTTTCATACTAAAATAGACGATTATTTTCAATTTGTTCCAGCTGCGCAAATGTTGACAGGCAATTTGTTGGGTTTCGAATCTACACACGGCTACAAACAAATGATTGCAAACCTTACGGTGTCGAATTTATTGGTTGGCGGCGTAATATTTATAGCTAAGAAATCTGCAAATGACTTGCGTCCAGATGGCTCTGCAAATAATTCATTTCCATCAGGTCATACCGCAACAGCTTTTAACAATGCTACTTTATTATTTTTAGAATATCGAAAAAGCAATATTTGGTATGCAAGTTCAGGGTTTTTATTTGCAGCAGCAACTGGAGCATTGCGAGTTGCCAATAACCGACATTGGTCAGGCGATGTAGCAGCTGGAGCTGGAATTGGAATGTCAATTGGACTAATTGTTCACTATTGGAGTCCTTTTAAATTTGATGATAAAAATAATAAAAAACTAGGGTTTATTGGTTATCCAATCATCAACGAACAATCTACTGGCATCGGGTTGTTGTGTCGAATTAATTAGAAACGAAATAATAAATTAAAAATTCTATGAGGTTATGAAAACCTTTTGGGTTTAAAAATATAAAACTTTAAGACTTTGCGCATTTATGCCAAAAAAATAATTATGAAATATTTACCAATCGAAATCGAAGCCAATTGGCAAAAACACTGGGCAGATAACAAAACATTTGCCGCAAGCAATACATCGAACAAGCCAAAATATTACGTTTTAGATATGTTTCCGTATCCATCAGGCGCTGGTTTGCACGTTGGACATCCGTTGGGATATATCGCATCTGATATTGTGGCAAGATACAAACGCCATAAAGGATTTAATGTTTTACATCCGCAAGGTTACGATTCATTCGGATTGCCAGCCGAGCAATACGCCATTCAAACTGGGCAACATCCAGACAAAACTACCAAAGAAAACATTGCACGTTACCGCCAACAACTCGACAAAATAGGATTTTCATTCGATTGGGATCGAGAAGTGCGCACCTCAAATGCAGATTATTACAAACACACGCAATGGATTTTTATTCAATTGTTCAACTCGTGGTACAATAAAAATTCAGATAAAGCCGAAGATATTTCAACTTTGGTTTCCGAATTCGAAAAATCAGGAAATAGCAATATCGATGCAGTTTGCGATGATAATATAAAACCAATTTCAGCACTTGATTGGAATAATTTATCAAAAGACGAACAACAAAAAATACTTTTAAAATACAGATTAACCTATTTAGCCGAAACAGAAGTCAATTGGTGTCAAGGATTGGGAACAGTTTTGGCAAATGACGAAATTGTAAATGGCGTTTCTGAACGTGGTGGACATCAAGTAGTTCGTAAAAAAATGACACAATGGTCAATGCGAATTTCAGCTTATGCCGAAAGGCTTTTGCAAGGTTTAGATACAATTGATTGGTCAGAAAGTATAAAAGAATCACAAAGAAATTGGATTGGGAAAAGTGTAGGAGCGATGGTAAAGTTCCCCCTCCTAGCCTCCCCCGAAGGGGGAAGAACCAGAACTTCTAAAAAAGAATTTGGTTATTTGACTGGTAATTCTCAAAACGCATCAATTTTATTGGAAAATGCGAAATCTATGAGAAAAGAACCAACTCTTGAAGAAGCAATTTTATGGAATGAATTACGTGTACAAAAATTAGAGTCAAAATTTAGAAGACAACATTTAATTGGTGATTATATTGTAGATTTTGTTTGCCTAGATAAAAAATTGATTGTTGAGGTAGATGGTGGATACCATAATTCTGAAGAACAAACTGAGTTAGATGAAAATAGAACTTTAGAATTAGAACAAAAACACTTGTTTAAGGTAATTCGGTTCAAAAACGAAGAAGTAAAATTAAATATTACAAATGTTTTAAATAAAATAAAAGAAGAGTTAATTTCAAGAAATTCATCAAAAGAATTTGAACAAACAAATTCTATTTCGGCTCCCACCCCTTCGGGGAGGGCTGGGGTGGGGATTGAAGTTTTCACAACAAGACCTGACACCATTTTTGGTGTAACTTTTATGACATTGGCTCCAGAACATGAATTAGTTGGTCAAATTACAACTCCTGAACAAAAACAAGCAGTTGAAGCTTACATCGAAAAAACGGCAAAACGTTCAGAGCGAGAACGAATGGCAGATGTAAAAACCATTTCAGGCGTTTTTACAGGTGCTTATGCCGAGCATCCGTTCACCAAAGAATCAATTCCGGTTTGGATTGGCGATTATGTTTTGGCAGGCTACGGAACAGGAGCGGTTATGGCAGTTCCTTGTGGCGATGAGCGAGATTATGCTTTTGCGAATTTCTTTAAAGACAACCCCGAGACTTCGGGAGGAATGCCGGCAATCAAAAATATTTTTGACAATGTCGATATTTCCGAACAAGCTTATGGTTCTAAAGACAATGTTATAATTGCTAATTCTGATTTTTTGAACGGTTTGAATTACAAACAAGCCACTAAAAAAGTAATCGAGGAACTGGAAAAAATAAATCAAGGTTCAGGAAAAACCAATTATCGTTTGCGAGATGCAGTTTTTTCTCGTCAAAGATATTGGGGTGAACCTTTTCCAGTTTATTATGTGAACGCTTTGCCGCAAATGATTGATGCCAAACATTTACCAATAAAATTGCCAGAAGTCGAGAAATATTTGCCAACCGAAGACGGGCAACCACCATTAGGAAACGCAACTACTTGGGCTTGGGACAGTTTGCAGTGTTCAGTTGTTAGTGTTCAGTTGATAGATAATAAAACAATATTTCCTTTAGAATTAAACACCATGCCAGGTTGGGCTGGAAGTTCGTGGTATTGGTTGCGGTATATGGATTCAAAAAACGAAACCGAATTTGCGAGCCAAGAAGCCATAAAATATTGGGGAAGTGTCGATTTGTACATTGGCGGAAGCGAACACGCAACTGGTCACCTACTCTATTCTCGTTTTTGGAATAAATTCTTGAAAGACAAAGGATTTGCACCAACCGAAGAACCATTCAAAAAATTGATTAATCAAGGAATGATTTTGGGGAATAGTGCATCAGCTTCAAGATTATCTTTCTTTAGTAAGGTTATTACAGACTATGAAAAAGTTGAGGAATTGAAAAAAAACTTTCCAATAATATTTTTATCATCTAACTTTTCTAATAAACATTGTAGCCAAATGACTTTAGTAGAATTGGCTAAATTAAAAAAACTACCTAGTTTAAGTACCTTTTTAGATGAAATTGATAAAACTCAAATAAATGTTGATAATTTAATTTTTGGAGATTATAGAATTTTAACAGAAGTTTCATTGGTTAATTCTTCTGACGAACTAAATATTAATGAATTTAAAAAATGGAGGAGTGAATATTTTAATGCTGAATTCGGATATGAGGATGATGGAAGTTTTAAAGTTAATCGCGAGGTCGAAAAAATGTCCAAATCCAAATATAACGTAGTAACGCCTGACGACATTTGCAATGAATACGGAGCCGACACGTTGCGTTTGTACGAAATGTTTCTTGGACCTTTAGAACAATCCAAACCTTGGAATACTGCTGGAATATCAGGAGTTTTTGGATTTTTAAAGAAATTATGGCGTTTGTACTTTGATGAAAATGGTTTGGTTGTTACCAACAACGAACCATCGAAAGAAAGTTTGAAATCGTTACACAAAACCATCAAAAAATGCACTGAGGATATTGAGAACTTCTCTTTCAACACTTCGGTTTCGCAGTTTATGATTTGTGTGAACGAATTACAAACTCAAAATTGTCACGAACGATCAATTCTTGAACCTTTGGCAATTTTAATTTCGCCTTATGCACCACATATTGCTGAGGAATTATGGAAACAATTGGGTTATTCTGAATCAATATCAACAGTAAATTTCCCGATTTGTGATGAGAAATACTTGGTAGAATCAGAGAAAGAATATCCAGTTTCGTTTAACGGAAAAATGCGTTTTACAATAAATTTACCTTTGGATTTAACTCCTGCACAAATCGAAGAGATCATCATGAAAGACGAACGAACCATTAAACAACTTGATGGAAATACTCCTAAAAAAGTGATTATTGTTCCTGGCAAAGTAATAAATATGGTGCAATAATTATTGATTAAAACTTTTCTATAAAAGCCAAATTCTAAAATTTAACTTTAGAATTTGGCTTTTTTTATTATTTTTACTTTTAATAAAATTTTAATAAATGAAAAATTCCCTGTTCATGTTATTGTTTTGGTAGTGTTCGAAAAAGTGTGTAAAATATGATTATAATTTTTATCAAAGTTAGTAATTTATTTTAATATTTATATTTTGTTTTTAAAAGATGTAA
>JAYTMQ010000137.1:0-7156 GCA_043728355.1 Bacteroidota bacterium | reverse complement strand
AAATCTACTTTCATTTTATCAATTTCGTATGGCAAAGAATTGAAAACCAAATTATTAGAATATTTATTAATGTTTTTATAAATTTTGGCTGTAGATTCTAGATTGTTTCTTTGATCAGTAAATTTCTCAATTTTAAGGTTATAATCAAATTCATTATTTCTATTATCCAACCATTTAGCATTCTCTTCGATAAGTTTAAATTGTTGATTGTTTAAAATTCTTTTTTTGCTGTTTGCAATTGCACTATTAAAACCTGGTTGTTTTTCCCAAATGCTGTATTGAGCAGGTTCTATTTTATCCCATGGCATTGCATTTGGAGCATCACGTTCGCCATTTTTTAAATACATGTATCTGTCTGGCATTACTACATCACTACTTACTCCTTCTAATTGAGTTGAGCCACCATTGATCCTATAAAATTTCTGAGTAGTTGTTTTTAAAGCTCCTAAGGCAACTGATGATTCTTTATGAATGTCATTAAAATTTATCACAGTTTGAACTGTTCCTTTTCCGTAAGTTTGTTTACTTCCAATAATTATACCTCGTTTATAATCCTGAATAGCAGCAGCAAGAATTTCAGATGCCGAAGCAGAATATCCATTTACCATAACTACTAGTGGTCCATCATATTCGATTTTTTTATCTCTATCATAAAGTACTTCTTGACTTTTGTTAGAGGAACGTACTTGAACTATTGGACCTTCGGTAATAAACAATCCAGCAATATCTACAACTGTTTTTAAAGATCCGCCACCATCATTTCTTACATCTACAATTATTCCGTTTACGTTTTGTTCTTTTAATCTTTTAACTTCAATTGCCATGTCTTTACCGGCATCGCGACCATCTTTGTTTTCAAAATTAATATAAAATTTTGGCAGATAAATTACACCATATTTCATACCGTTTTTTTCTACAACACTAGATTTTACATAGGTTTCTTCGAGTTCGACTATATCTCTAACAATCATAATATCTTTGATAGTACCGTCAACTTTTTTTACTGTAAGAACAACTTCGCTGCCTTTTTTGCCCTTAATCATTTTTACGACATCATTAAGTTTCATACCAACAACATCAACACCTTCAGCTTTAAATTGAGCTACTTTCATTATCAAATCACCTTCTTCTAATTCTTTTCCGCGCCAAGCTGGACCACCCGAAATAAGTTCTGTAATTTCTACTAAATCGTCTTTTTTCTGCAACTTAGCACCAATACCTTCGAGTGTACCACTAATATCTAAGTCAAATCTTTCTTTTGCCTCTGGAGCAAAATAACTTGTGTGTGGGTCGAAACGTTCTGCAATTGTGTTTATGTATAACGAAAACCAATCATCTCTTTCGAGTTCGTCTGTGTTTTCGTAAAACTGATCTAATGATTTAGAAGCGTCTTGTCTAGATTCTTTTTCTAACTCGTCATAAGTTTTAGGTTTTAAATCATTTTTCGCCAAGTTTTTCTTAGCTTTTAACGATAAATCTAGTGTATCAACAACTCCATTTTTTCTGTTTTCTTCTATTTTTAATTTATCGACAAGAGTTGATAATGTTGATAATTTAATTTGTTTTCTCCATTTTTCCATCAATTCTACTAAGTTTTTGCAGAAAGGAGCTTTTTCGTAATCAACATTAAAATTTTCATCAACAGAATAATCAATTGGTTTGGCAAGAATAAATTTATAAAAATTCTTACTTTCTTTCATTCTCTGTTTCAAACGTGTATGAGTAACATCAAAAAAAGTTAAATCTTTATTCTTTATTTGATCATCAATTTGTGTTTCGTATTTAGCAAACTCAGTAATATCTGATTGAATAAAAAATCTTTTAGATGGATCTATTGCTTCAAGATAACTCTTGTAAATATCTTTAGAGAAATCATCATTAATATCAGCTGGGCTATAATGACCTTTATCGATAACCCATGTCAATAAATCAAGTAGTATTTTATCTTTATTTGGATCTATAGTTTGTTTTTTTGGAATAAAGCTCCAAAGCGTTATAGAAAGGCCTAAAACAACGAGTATTAGTTTATAATTTCTTTTCATAAGTAGGATAAAAGAATGCATTAAAATTTTTTCATAAAAATACATAAAAAACTATGCCACAATCGTTTTTCGAATATAATTTTTTGTTAAACATCATTTTTTAGGAATTTAATAATAAATCACGCTTAAATTTAATAATATTTCTTTATTTTGCATTAAAAAAATTTTGATTCAAATGAATAAAAAACCTCTTATTCTTGTAACAAACGACGACGGAATTACTGCTAAAGGAATTCGAACTTTAATTGATTTAATGTCCGAAATTGGTGATGTAATTGTAGTTGCTCCAGACAAACCGCAAAGTGCAATGGGTCATGCAATTACAATAAACAACATGTTGTATGTCAATAAGTTAAGTAAAGATAATGATATAATAACTCAATACAGTTGCTCTGGAACTCCTGTTGATTGCGTAAAATTAGCAGTTTCAGAAATTATGCATCGCAAGCCCGATTTATGTGTTTCAGGAATTAATCATGGTTCTAATTCGTCTATCAATGTTATTTATTCTGGAACAATGTCGGCAGCTGTTGAAGCAGGAATCGAAGGAATTGCTGCTATTGGGTTCTCTCTTTTAGATTTTGATGCCGAAGCCGATTTCGATCACACAAAACTTTTCATTAAGCAGATTGTAAACGAAGTTTTAAATAATAAATTACCAAAAGGAATAGTTTTAAATGTAAATATTCCAAAATTTTCTGATAAACCCATTTCTGGAATAAAAATTTGCCGTCAAGCTGATGCACAATGGGTTGAAAAATTTGATAAACGAAAATCGCCTTTTGGCAAAGATTATTATTGGTTAACTGGCGAATTTACTAATTTTGACAAACTTGCAACCGATACAGATGAATGGGCTTTGGCAAATAATTTTATTTCGATTGTGCCTGTTCAATTTGATATGACTGCACACCAACACATTGAATATTTAAAAAAATGGAATTTCACCAAATAAAAAATGAACAAACAATTAATTTTAAAGGATTTAATTTTAGGTTTCTTTATTGGACTTTTGACCACAGTTTTAGGTTGCTTTTTATTTTTGAAATTTTATACACAATACGAATTTCTTGATGGAATTAATGCAATAAAACACGAAGGATATTTAGGAAAACTAATCGCTTTAAGTGCAGTTTTAAATATTTTGATTTTCTTTTTACTACTTAAATTAAATAAAGAAGTTATGGCACGTGGTGTAGTTATGGCAACAATAATTTTGACAATTGTAACAATGTTTGTGTAATTTTTTTTAAATTATAAAATAAATGAAATATTACATAATAGCAGGAGAAGCTTCAGGAGATTTGCATGGATCTAATTTAATGAAATCTATTTATATTGAAGACCAAAATGCGGAAATTCAGTTTTGGGGTGGCGATTTAATGCAAGAAGTTGGTGGAAAATTAGTCAAACATTACAGAGAATTGGCTTTTATGGGTTTTGCAGAAGTTATTATAAACTTAAAAACTATTTTTAACAACATCAAAATTTGTAAGACCGATATCGAAAAATTCAATCCTGATGTTATTATTTTTATAGATTATCCCGGTTTTAATATGCGAATTGCAAAATGGGCAAAAATTAAAAAAATTAAAACTCATTATTATATTTCACCGCAAATTTGGGCTTGGAAAGAAAATCGAATTAAAGAAATTAAACGTGATTTTGATAAATTATATGTCATTCTGCCATTCGAAAAAGATTTTTACGAAAAGAAACACCATTTTCCTGTCGAGTTTGTAGGTCATCCGTTAATTGATGCAATTCATAATCGAAAAAACACTGACAAACAAAGTTTTATCGCTAAACATAATCTTGATTCTAAACCTATAATTGCAATTTTGCCAGGAAGTCGCAAACAAGAAATCACCAAAATGTTGTCAGTAATGCTCTCTGTTGTTGATGATTTTATGGATTATCAATTTGTGATTGCTGGTGCACCAAGCCAAGATTTTTCGTTTTATGAAAAGTTTCTAGTTGACAAAAATGTCAAATTTATTTCTAACAAAACCTATGATTTATTAAGTCATTCGTATGCAGCGTTAGTAACTTCTGGAACTGCAACATTAGAAACAGCACTTTTTAAAGTTCCAGAAATCGTGTGTTACAAAGCCAATTGGTTTTCTTATCAAATTGCGAAACGCATTATCACTCTCAAATTTATTTCGCTTGTTAACTTAATAATGGATAAAGAAGTTGTAACCGAATTAATTCAAGAAAATTGCAATAAGAAAAATCTTAAAATCGAGTTGAAGAAAATATTAGAACCCATTTATCGCAAAAATTTAATTGAACAATATGATATTTTAGAAAAAAAATTGGGTGGAATTGGTGCCAGTCAAAAAACTGCAAAGTTAATTGTGGCTGATTTAAAAGTTAAAAATTAGAGTATTTAAATCAATGGCTCTGGTCTAAAAAGTATATTAATATAAATACTTTTTGCCACAGATTTAAATGATTTAAAAGGATTTTATTCGATAACAAAATAATCTGTAATAATCTGAGCAATCTGTGGCTAAAAAACTAATATATAAACTTGACCATTGCCAAATTAACTAATCTTCGTTGTCATCATTAAAATCCAAAAAATCATTTTGGTCATCATCATCAAAATCTTTTAAAAGTTCTTTTGGGTCAAATGGAATTCCATTATCATCTTTATAAAAATCTGCGACAGTTACACCTGGCGGATTAAACAAACCCCAAGAGTCAGGAATGTATTCGTTTTTATCAAACCCTGCAACCCAATCGACAAATAATTCTCTGAAATTATCAATTTCGTTTCTAATTAATGAAATATAATCGTTGGCATTTATACCTTTTTCATACCGCAACGCACCAGCTTGAACAGACAATTCTCTTGCAGCTTTTCTGATAATTGCAGCGTTTTCCATTCTCAAATCATACAAATTTCCGCCCTCGGCACCAGCAATTTTTGCAGGAATAACAAAAGCGTTTTCAAGCATAAAACCTCTTGTGGCTTGCAAGTATTCGTTGTCTTCTGGAATTAATTTATCTAAACCTTCGGCAAGTTTCACAATTTCTAGGGCTTTAATCATTATTGGCATTTGATAGGTTTTGTCTCGATCTTGCATTTATTTTTATTAATAGGTTAAACAAATATAATTAAAAAATAAAAATAATATGTTCTACAAATGTAGAATTAAAACTATATTTGTAGAATAAATCTCGAAAACATGCGTTATACTTTTTTAGTTTTAGTATTTTTAATCTCGAATGCTTGCAAAACCAATCAAAAAATAAATAAAGTTCGAGAAGGATATTGGATTGAAAAATACCAGCTAGGAAAAGACGAGTATAAATCGACAGGAACTTATAAAAAAGGAAATCCAATCAGAAAGTGGAAATATTTAAAAAACGACACTGTTTATCAGAAAGAAAAGTACCGTAAAAACATTTGCAAAACAATTTATTTTCATAAAAATGGAAAAGTAATGCAACGTGGACAATCGAAAATAGAATTTTCTAACGGAGAAATACATTGGTTTTATTTTGGAAAATGGTTTTATTATGATGAGAATGAAAAATTAATAAAAATTAAAAATTACGAGAATGGAAAAGTGATTTCTGAAACAGATTTATAATTTGCAAATAGCAATAAAAAAAACATAAAAAAATGCAATTATCAAACTCAGAAGAACAATTAATGGAACATATTTGGAGATTAGAAAAACCTTTTATGAGAGATTTGCTAGAGGCTTATGATGAACCAAAGCCAGCAACGACGACAATTGCAACATTATTGAAACGAATGATTAATAAGAAATTTGTTGGCTATAATAAGTTCGGAAATTCAAGGGAATATTTCGCATTGGTCAAGAAAAAAGATTATTTTTCGAAACAAGTTAATAGTTTAATTAAAGATTTCTTTGGGAATTCGGCATCGCAATTTGCGTCTTTTTTTACACAAGAAACTAATTTATCAAATGAAGAATTAGAAGAACTCAAGAAAATTATCGATTCACAAATTCAAAAAAATAAATTATGATTGATTTTTTTTCAAAATCGACATTTTCATTAATTGTATTTTTAATGTTTTATCTTTTAGTTTTAGAAAAAGAAAAAATACATTATTTCAATAGATTTTTTTTAGTGTTTAGTATCATTTTTTCTTTGATTTTACCATTTGTTAGTTTCGAAGTCATCCGAGAAATTCCAAAGTCATTAATCGAAATTGGCAATATACAAGTTGATATAATTAATCAAAAAACTGAAAATAATTATTTAGAAATCGCAGTTTGGTTAATTTATTCGATTATAACTTTGGTTTTATTCATTCGATTTAATCGCAATGTTTTAAGATTTTATCAAAAAATTAAAACTAACGAAATTCAAAATTATCAAAACACAAAATTAGTTTTGTTGGACGAAAAAACACTTCCATATACTTTTCTGAATTATATTTTTATCAATAAAAATGATTTTTATAGTAATAATATAGAACAAGAATTATTTACACACGAATTGACTCACGTTAACCAAAAACATACAATTGACATTTTATTTATCGAATTGTTAAAAGTTATTTTTTGGTTCAACCCGATTTTCATTTTTTATAAAAAAGCCATTCAACTCAATCACGAATTTCTTGCTGACGAAAATGTAAATTCAAGTCACAATAATATTTCTTTTTATCAAAATTTATTGTTAACCAAAACTTATGATACCAACTATCTATTAGCCAGTAATTTAAACTATCAACTAACCAAAAAAAGATTAATTATGATGTCAAAAAACACTTCTAAAACAATTGAATTTATTAAAAAAATTTCTGTTTTTCCAATAATTATTGGACTTTTATTTTTGTTTTGTATAAAAACAGTTGCTCAGATTTCGAAGCCAATTATCAAGACAAAACCAAAAGTTACTGTTGTAAAAAAAACAAATAAAAAAGTAATTACAAAAGTTTTTTATAAAGATTTAAAACCAGATACATCTAAAATCGTAACAGTTGTTCCATTTGAAGCAGAAAATCTTCAAGATGATACTATTTATATTTCAAATGGACTTTCTAATAACAATCAACCAGAGTTCGTGGGCGGAATGAATGCATTTTATAAATTTGTAGGTCAAAATTTTAAAGTTCCAGATGT
>JAYTMQ010000136.1:0-5421 GCA_043728355.1 Bacteroidota bacterium | reverse complement strand
TATTTTTCGAGTCAAGGAATTCGAAATCAATGGTCCTATTACAGCAACAAAGTTAGGTACAAACATGAAAACGATTATTTAGCTCAAAACAGCTATTTAATTGGCTTCACACCAAAATTAGCTTTTACAAGTTGCTATGAATATTTTAATAAAAAAAAATATAACAATAAATATTTCGCTTTGGATATGCAACCTGGCGGAAATGTAAATAAAGCAATTGAAAAAGGTTGGTTCTCATTCGAAGGCACAAATCAAGATGCGATGAACTATGATAGTTTTTCGATTAGAGTCAAAGGATTTAATAGTTTGATTTTATCATCAACCGAAAAAAAAGAAATTTTTTCTGATTTAGATAATTTTATTAAAATTTTAAAAAATAAAAATATCACCCCAATTTTATTTACATCACCTTGTTATTCAGAATACAACCAACTTTTAGATAAAAAAATACTTAATCAAAATAAAAAAGACATAGAATTTCTAACAAATAAATATAAAATCGAATATTGGAACTATTTAGAATTATCTTTGCACCAATCTGATTATTATAATTGCGATCATTTGAATATATTTGGAGCTACAAAATTCTCTAAAATTCTGAATGAAAGATTAAATAAATTGTCAAATAAAAACTAAAAAACATTGGAAATAATAATAATTTTCTTTTTAATTCTCTTAAATGGAGTTTTTTCTATGTCAGAAATTGCTTTGATTTCTGCCCGGAAAAACCGACTTGAATCGGCAGCTAAAAAAGGAAATACAAGTGCGAAAACTGCTCTAGATTTAGCAAACTCTCCAAACAAATTTTTATCAACTGTACAAATTGGAATAACTTTAATCGGAATTCTAACTGGTCTTTATTCTGGAGATAAAGTTACAGATGATGTTAGATTGTTCTTAGATGGATTTGCTGTGTTACAACCTTATTCAGCCAATTTATCAGTTGGAATAGTTGTTGTTATTTTGACTTTTTTCTCATTAGTTCTTGGAGAATTATTACCAAAAAGAATTGGTTTAAATCATCCCGAGGCAATAGCAAAAGCTGTTGCAGTGCCAATGAAAATGGTCTCTATTGTGACAGCACCTTTTATTTGGTTACTCACAATTACTACTGATTCAATTTTAAAATTATTGAATATTAAACCAACCGCCGATGGAAAAGTAACCGAAGAAGAAATAAAAGCAATCATAAAAGAAGGTACAGAAGGTGGCGAAGTTCAAGAAATCGAACAAGATATTGTAGAACGCGTTTTTCACATTGGTGATAGAAAAGTAAATTCATTAATGACGCATAGAAAATCAGTTGTTTTTATTCCGTTAAATTCTAATAAAACGCAAGTTAAAGAATTAATGCTTAAAGAATTACATTCGATTTATCCAGTTTATGGTGAGAATTATGATGATATTGTTGGAGTAGTTAATTTAAAAAATATTTTTTCGAATATTGACAAAGATGATTTCAATTTGAAAAATATTTTAACAGAAGCGCCATATATTATGGAGCAAACTACAGCATATAAAGCATTAGAAAACTTTAAAAAAACTGGAATTCATTATGCATTTATTTCTGATGAATACGGAGATTTTCAAGGTATTCTTACATTAAACGATATTTTAGAAGCGCTTGTTGGAGATGCATCAGATTTTTATAAAGACGATTTTATGCTCCAAGAACGCGAAGATGGAACTTGGTTAGTAGATGGTCATTATTCATTACACGATTTTTTAACCTATTTTGAGTTGGATGATTTGATAAATGATTATGAAGTAACAACTGTTTCCGGACTAATAATGACTGAGTTAACACACATTCCAAAACAAGGTGAAAAACTAATTTGGCAAAAATTCGAATTAGAAGTTATTGATATGGATGGTGTAATGATTGATAAAGTAATGGTAAAAAGTTTAAATATTTAAAGTTGTTTAAAAAGAGTTTAAAGTTGTTTTTTCGATAGCTTAAACAATTTTGAATAATTACAACCTTAAACAAAATAAACAATTAAAACGACAGAAGATTTAAAATTAAAAAGAGGAATTCCAGTGGAAGTTAGGTATTTTTTTAGATTTTCGTAAATAATAAAATTATGACTGAAGGTAACTTCGTAGATTACGTAAAAATATATGTTTCGTCAGGAAAAGGCGGAAAAGGTTCTACGCATTTGCACAGAGAAAAATTTATTGAAAAAGGTGGACCAGATGGTGGAGATGGTGGTCGAGGAGGACACGTTTTTTTAGTCGGAAACAAATCACTTTGGACTTTATTTCATTTAAAATTTGCTAGACACGTAAAAGCTGGTCACGGTGGTGATGGTGGTGGTGATCGTAGTACAGGTGCTGATGGTGATGATAAATTTATCGAAGTTCCGCTTGGGACAGTTGTTCGAGATAAAGATACCGACGAAATTTTGTTCGAAATTACCGAAGATGGAGAAAAACAAATTTTATCAAAAGGTGGAAAAGGTGGTTTAGGAAACTGGCATTTTCGTTCTTCGACAAATCAAACACCAAGATATTCTCAACCTGGCTTGCCAGGAATAGAAATGGACGTGATTTTGGAACTAAAAGTTCTTGCTGATGTTGGTTTAGTTGGTTTTCCGAATGCTGGAAAATCAACATTATTGTCCGTTTTAACATCTGCAAAACCTAAAATTGCAGATTATCCTTTTACAACCTTAAAACCGAATCTTGGAATTGTTTCGTATAGAGATTTTCAATCGTTTGTTATTGCAGATATTCCAGGAATAATTGAAGGTGCAGCCGAAGGAAAAGGTCTTGGACATTATTTTTTACGACATATTGAACGTAATTCAACTTTATTGTTTTTAGTTCCTGTTGATACACCTGATATCAAAGCAGAATATGATATTTTGGTCAACGAACTGACAAAATACAATCCAGAAATGTTGGATAAAGAACGGATGTTGGTCATTTCTAAATGTGATATGTTGGACGATGAACTGAAAATCGAACTAAAAACCCAATTAGATAAAGATTTCGATAAAATTCCATACTTGCTAATATCATCGGTTGCACAACAAGGTTTAACCGAATTAAAAGATAAATTGTGGTCAATGTTGAATGAAGAAAATTAAATATTTTGGCTCTGTTCTTGAATATTGTTGGTATTTCACACCCTATATTTTATTGAAATAAAACTTCTTTTTGTGATTTCGACGATAGGAGAAATCACAAAAACTAAGCAACTAATGTGATTTCTCCTATCGTCGAAATGACAAATCACCATAAAAATTATGAAAATCCACAACTTTCTAGAACATAACCAATATTTTGTAATATAGAAAAAAAGAATTCAAATTTGAAATCCTTTTTTCTTGCTAAAAATCTCCATAATACACTTGAAAACAAGGCAATTGCAATTCGTTTCGCCACATGTCAACCACTTGGTTTCTATCGTCTAACACAAATTCTACAAAATATTTACCCCTAATTTCGGCGTCGAAAATCTCTTTTTTAATAATGGAATCTTTTCTATTATCTGCCGTTTTTCGCATCAATAAAACATCGAATTCAATTTTATGATTCTCCAAAAATCGAAAAGTCGGTGCTTCATACTTATCTTCACGACCGGAAAGCAAAATAATTTTGTAACCCAAGTTTTTATGATTCATCAAAATATTGGCAACTGGACTATTCAATAAATCTTCGTCGCAACGAGAAGCGTCAAATGGATTTCTGCCATTCATGAGTGCCAAAGTTCCGTCTAAATCGCAGATTAGTGCTTTTGGAAGTGTTGGGTTTTGGGTTGTATATGCAACATCTATTTTTTTAATAAATTGACGTTGCATTGTTTTAATCACTTTTGCTCCAACTGGATTTTCTCGCAAAGCGTCTCTTTTAATACATTCTTCCAAAGACGTTTCAATATGTTTTACCTCGACAATTACGTTTTCTTTATGCATTTTATTATGTTGTTGTACCAATTGCGAAATTCTCGTAAAGTTTTTTTCTGATAAATTAGTATCGTCCACAATTGCACTTTTTCCTGATTCTAATGTTTTTAAAATCAGCATGTCTCTAACGCCACGAATAAAAGTTTCATTCGATTTGCTATTGAAACCATTGTCAAACATTGCTCGCAAATCATCTCGATTGATACGTTTGTATTGCTCTGGATTTTCAGCAACTATTTTTTTTGCATAAGTTGATTTTCCGCTTCCAGGCAAACCTTTCATTAATATTACTTTTTTCATTCCTCTATATTTTTAAAAGGTTTTTCAAAATCTGGACGAATCATTTTCCAGACAATCGGTTTGTAATTTTTGTTATTCAGCATCGCAAACAAAACACTAGGATATTGACAAGTCAAATAATACAATGCTGTTTCTTTTTGTGTTTCTAAAATTTTGAAATCTTTTTTGCACTGATTTTCAATGGCTTCAAATTCTGAAATGAGTTTATTTCTGGTGTTTTTGACCCAGTCGAAAAACTCATCTGGTACTTTTTCTAAAACTTCGTCTAAAGATTGTTCAGTTTTTAAATATTCCCAAATGTTGATGCTTGAAACTTGGGTGATGATTCTGTGCAATCGCAAATATTCCGAAAACTTAATTTTCAATCGATAATTATTCGAATATTGAATCACAAAACCTTCTTTGTCCGAAAGTTCTAATGCTTTTAGTTTTTGGATATCGTCAATTCCGTCATATTTTTTCACAACAGGAAAACCTAAATCTTCCAACGGAAATTCATCGCCAGTTTGAGTGTCGATTATTGCCAACAAAACCAAAGACTCTTCTTTGCCATAATCCAAAATGATTCTGTTTTCTGGATAGATAATCTCGAATAAATAGGTTTTTGATTGGTCTAAATTAGGCAAACAATTTGCGTATTTAGAATTCAAAAGTTCATTGGCTTTGATTGACTGTTCGCTGTTAAACGAACCTCGACTAGCCATAAACGGTTGGTTGTTATAAAAATATAATATCCCTAAAGAACCATCCATTTTTTCGAAAACATCAAATTTCAAATTGGGGATTTCTTGATTTTCGTATTCTCCCAGATTAAAAAATTTAGCAAAAGGTCGTGCGATAATATTATAATCTTCATCAAGAATCAAGCCTCGACTAGTCAAAGTAATTTCGTTCCAATTTCGTTCGAATTGGGTTTTTTGGGTGTAATTATAAATGTATAGTTCTAGAGTTGGATGTTTGTTTTTAATTACAAAACCCAAATCTATCATTTCTAAAAGTTGCTCTTTCGGTATCATTATAAATTTCTTTCGGCAAATATAAATGTTGTGTTGCGCAAGGGAAATGCGTAATTATAAAAAGTTTGAATTATTTTTCATTTAAAAGTTTTAACTTTATATTTTATGACTATCCGTAACTAATACCAAGTTGTTTCTAATGCAGCAATCATAAGTCTATCCGATAGTTTGTCTCCAAAATATCGTCTATTAAA
>JAYTMQ010000135.1:0-20538 GCA_043728355.1 Bacteroidota bacterium | reverse complement strand
AATTTTTAATGTTTCGAAAACCGCATCACCGTAAAGAAAAGCGCGATTATCGTGAAGTAAATTGGTTTCTGACGAAACAATATTTCCGTTGTAATTAATCATAAAAAGGCCGTGAAATTAAAATCACGGCAAATATAAGTCTAAAAAATTAGAAAACTAAATTGACCCTATAACATGTTTCAATTCAGAGACTTGATTTTCCCAAAGTTTTTGTGATTCTTCGATTTCATCTTCTTCTGCGAAATCGACTATCAGTAACGAAACATCTTTTGTTATTTCGTCTTCAAGAATTCTGATTTCGAAATAATAATCAGTGTCTTTAGAATGTTCGTCAACCCAACGAAATTTTATTTTTTCAAATGATTTTTTCGAAGAAACTCTTGCCATTTCTTGAGAATCATCCCAAATAAATGTAAAAAATTCTCCTCGAGAATTTACATTGTCAGCGAACCATTCAGACAGTCCTGATGGAGTTGATATATAAGGCCACAATAAAGATGCCGATGAAGTAATTGGAATTTCTAATTCGTAACGTGTTTTAAGCTCCATTTAGTGAAATATAATTTTTGTGAAAGTAGCAAAAAAATAATTAAATAAAAAACGATTTTAAAATATTTTTTTATTTGTTAGAATAAAATTTGCGCACTGTAAATTAAATCTTATATTTGCACCCGAATTAAAACCAATATTTGGCGAGGTAGCTCAGTTGGTTAGAGCGCAGGATTCATACCCCTGAGGTCGACAGTTCGACCCTGTCTCTCGCTACTAATAACTCTTAACCCCTTATAAATAGGGGTTTTTTTAGATTTTTACCTAAAAATCGTGTCATAATCCTGTCATTAACTTTGTTGCTCAAAAAGTGCGCTTTTTTCGGGTAATAAAAAAAAATGCAAAATTCTCAAAAACAAAATTCTCACGTAAGTAATGCAATTGCATTCATAGATTATAAACCTGCAGAACTAAAAATTAATAAGCAATGGCTAGTTGTTTATTACGCAAAACACCCAATAACTGGAGAACTCGATAGATTTAGAATTACAGTTCCTATTCTTAAATCCCGAAAAGAAAGAATTGAACACGGCAAAACAATTGCAATAGGAATTAACGAAAAACTTAAAACTGGTTGGTTGCCTTATTATAGCGATACTGGAGCGACCGAATTTAAAACCTTTGAGTTTTGCAAATCGCAGTTTCTGGAACAAACTAGGAAAGAAATGATAAAAGATTCCAAAAGGGCGGACACGTTACGAACTTATACGTCAAACTTAAATATGATTTCTATATATATAAAAACCAAAAACATTAAGCTTAATATGATGCTGGAATTTAACACCAGTTTTGTTGTGAATTTTTTGGATTACATATATTTCGATCGCAACAACTCCGAGCGTACTTATAACAACTATGTAAGGTTTATTGGAACGTTTGTGAATTATTGTAAGAGCCGTGGTTATTTAAAAGAAAATTTTGTCGTGAATATTGCAAAAAAACGAGAAAGCGAAAAAATACGTCAAGTGTTGCCAATTGAAGTAAAAATTAAGCTCAAGGATTTAGCTGTGAACAATAAAAATTATTTTACGCTATGTATGGCTACTTACTTTTGCTTTTTACGACGAACCGAGTTAACCAAGTTGCACGTTTGCGATGTGAATATTGCCCAGAATTATATTTTTATAGGGAAAGATAAATCCAAGAACCGAAAGGACGAGCATATTACAATTCCAAATGCTTATCTAGATATGATAAAAACACATATTGCAACCGCTAATCCTGACGATTATTTATTTAGCAGCAACAATTTTGCAACTGGCAAATTGCAATTGAATCCGAAAAAAGTTTCGGACACGTGGGCAAAGTTTCGAAAAGAAAATAATGTAGAAAACTTTTACCAGTTTTACAGTCTTAAAGATACTGGCATAACCGATTTATTAAACACCGGAGTTCCTGCTATAAAAGTGCGTGACCAAGCGAGACATTATGACTTGCGAATTACAGAAAAATACACAGCAAGAAATAAAAATTGTGATGATGTGGTGAGAAATTCTAATTTTAGTTTCTAAATTGTAATTTTTAAAATTCCTACAAGAATTTTAATTTTTTAGTGGTTAGCCGTGAACTGCGTAGGAGCAATATATAAAAAAAACGTAAACATTTTAAACATTTAGTGTTTTGATACTTATTAAATTGAAAACCAATTAACTAAATGTTTATAAAAATGTTTATAAACCTAAAAACGTACTATAAACATTTTATTTTACCGTTTTAAAAACATAAACATTTGGGGTTAAAAAGGGGTTTTAGAGCAAAATTTATAAAATTTACAAAAAAATAGTAAAAAAAACATTTCTTTTTTAATGGTTTTTTAAATGTTAATAAATTACAAAAAATAATAATAAATTACAACTTAGATTTTCATTACGATACAAAAATTGCAATTTTATTATTTGGATTAATTTTTGCTATATTTGCATTAAAATTTAACGATGCCAAAATTATACGAATATTTAGGATTAATTTTAAGGTTTTTTTCTAATGACCATGAACCAATACACGTACATGCTTTTTATAAAGAAACCCAGATTAAAGTAGAATTTATAATTGAAAACGGAATAATTACTAAAATAAATTATTCTAAAGTTGCAGGATATTCTATTATTCCAAAAGCTAAAATGAAAGATTTAGAAGCACTTATTGAGGTTTCTAAATATGACATTATTCAACTTTGGTTTAAATTTTATGTATTGCACGAAAAAGTAACTTGTAAAAAAATAACAACAAAAATTTAATATTATGAAAATTTTGAATGTTAATTATCTTGACAATTACAGGCTTGAAATATTGTTTAACAACAAAGAAACTAAAATTGCAGATTTTGAAAACTTTTTATTAACTGCAAAAAATCCATCTATTAATGAAAATTTAGATAAAAATAAATTTAAAAAAGTTGTTGTAGATACTGGTTTTTTATCTTGGAATAATGGAAATATGGAGATTGACGCCAATTCTATTTATAAAAATTTTTGTAATTAATTTAACCTTTGGCACAATAATTGTTATTTAATTATTTGCAAAGTAAAGTTTACTGAAAACTCAAAAATCAGACAAAAAAAATTTTAACGGCGGTGTGGGTAGCTAGTAATAGTCCAAAAATATTTTCTACTTCACGGTAGACTTTACTTTGCAGCACCGCCAATTAAAAAAACTTCAAAATGCAAAGTAAAGAAGACAATGCCCACGATGTTACAGAATTATCTAAATTATTACTAGAAAAACTAGAATATAATTTATTGCCACCCGATCACAAATTATTGCTTTTAAAACACGTTAAGTCAAGTATTTCATTGCAAATTGTCTATAATATGCAAAAAGACGATTTAAGAAAATTGCGTCAAGAACTCGAAAAAGTTACTAACGGTTCGCAACCAGTCTATCAAATTCCTACTGCAATTTATCAATTTAACATCAATTAAAATGATAAGTAAAGCCGAATTACTAGAGCAATTGCACGAAAAAGACATTATGCTAGACTGGTGCGATGCAAGAATAAGCGAACTTAATGAAATCATTAACCGCAAAGATGCCATTATCGATGCAGTGGTTTTCAAAGACAAAAACAAACTCAACAACCTGAAAGATTTTAATACTTATGATGAGTTTATGAGTAGTATTTTTGACAAACCAATAAATCACGCCTAAAACCCAAAAACCCCCAACCAATTAAAGCTGGGGGTTTTTTTCGCTAACTAACCAAACTATTATTTTTATATCGCTAATTTTATTAAACTTTGATAAACCATTTCTGGCATAGGAGCAACTCCTGCAATATTTGGGTGTATTCCATCAGGAAAATAAAATATGTTTGTTGCATCACGGTATATTGGTTCTTGCCAAACATCAACGATTCCGTTTGCAATTCCTGACCAATTTGCCAAAAGCCAAACATTAAAATCCAATAATTCTTGACGGCAAGTATAAACCGTGTCGTATTGAGTTATAACAATAACTTTCCAGCCTAAGGCTCTTGCATCTAGGCAATATTTCTTGAATTTTTGTATCGATTCTGCTAATGTTGCTGACCGTTGGAAGAATCTTTCATTTATCATTTCTTGAACAAATAGCACATTAGTTTTACCGACTTGAAACAACTGTGGTATTTGAAATAAAAAATCGCTTAGTATTTCTGAAATACTTTTTCCAGATACTGAAAGATTTGTTATTGTACAATTTGGGTTGTTAATCCTATTTTGCAATTGCGTGGGCCAGGGAGTACTTCCAAATTGTGGAGTTCCTAAACTATTACTTGCTACAACTATATTTGCGTTGTTAAGATCTATTAATTTCCCTGTAAACATAATGTTAGTAAATTACAAGTGAACATTGAGAAGTAGCATCGTTTAAATATAAAACCGTTGCAAATGGTGTATTATTTGCTGTTGGAAAAGCGTATAAATCAACCCAATCAGTTGCACCACGTTTTCTTTGTGCTTTAATCACACCAGCAACTCTATCTAATCTTACTAAATCTCCTGCAATATAACCACCGCACGGAACTTGTCCTTGTCCTTGTTGCATTGCTTGGTAGTTTCCACCATACCACGCCATACCTAAATCTAGGTTGGGCCAGTCGCCCAATGTTACGGCATCTACGGCAGTTGCATCAAGTCCAATAATTCCTTGTCCCGATGTACCACTAGATGCAGTCATTTCGAAAGTTTGGTCTCCAACAAAATTTTTGCTTGTTGCTATTGCTGGTTTCCAAGAATTGCCAGTAGTTGCGACATAAGTTCCAACAGATATTTCATTGATTCCTGAAACTCTTGAAGCTAAATTAACAGGATTTGGAGCAACAGAAATTGTTATATTTGTTTGAAAAGGAATTGCTGAATTTCCTGCTAAATCTTTTATGTCTGTTCCTGAATATTGTAAATTTACAGTTGCTGTATTTGGTAATGCTAAAGTAGTTAAAATTATTGTTTTACCCAAAACACTTACCTTTGATACTGAAAGTCCTATAAATTTTGAAGCTAATGGCAGTGATGTTGTAGATAAATTTTCATTAAAAGTTAATATAAATTTTCCTAAACTAGAATCAAATACGGAACTAACCAAAACTGGTGCTTGTAAATCTAAAACAACCCCATTTGCTTTTTGAAAAATGCTGTAATAATAATCAGTTCCGTCAAACTGAAATTGAATTAAATTGACAATTCCAGCGCGATTGTCCCAACCGCTTGAACCAGTTATTTGCTCTGCTCCCGAAATTAAAGGCGTGTTGGCAATATTACCGTCTGCAACCAATCGCATTAAAATAGATGCTCCAGCAATTGCACCAGTTGTATTGACACTTATTGTTGTAGGTTCGTTAATTTGTTTTTGTTGCATTACCAAAGGAAAATTTTTAAAACTTACACTATTATTAAACGTGACATATTTAACATTATTTAGCGCATCATTGTTCGGCAGGTTAGTATTATTTGCTTCTATGTTTTCGCTAAAAAAATATAAAATTTCTTTTAAAAACTTAGTGTTTCCAATAAAACTTAGTGTTTTAATTTTTTTATTTAATTCTCTTTTTGTCATAATTATTTATATTTTTTTAAACATACAGTAAATTTTACGTGCATTTTTTTGATGTGCCGTATAGCTTTTTTCATAAGCTATTTTAAATTCGGTTGCGATTTTTTTGTTTTCAAATCGTTCTTTTCGGTAGCAATTGCCGTCCCGATAATATTTTAAAATAATCATTTTTTTTTATTTTTTAAGTTTTTTAATTGGCACAATTGCACCGCCTTTTTTGTACTTAAAACCTTTTTTGAGTGTTCCGTCCTTTTTTCTAAGTCCAGTAACTCCAAATGTTTTGGCTGCAACTTTTCGCAGTCCTGCGGTTTGCGGTGCGCCTAGTCCTTTGGCTTTTTTAATTGCGCCACCTTTGGCATATTTAAACCCTTTTTTGAGTGTGCCGTCTTTTTTTAATCCTAGTTTCATAATTAATTGCTTTTAAATTTTAATATTGTTGGCTCTTGTTTAATTTCTTTTATTGATAAAATTTCGTTGTATTTTTTGGGATTGAATTTTTTTGCGCCCTCGTGCCAAATTATTTTGTCGCCTGAACCATAACGCCCACGGTTTGTGATTATAAAATCTTCGACTGTCATAATTGCATCTACAAGATGTGTCCAACCCTGGTCGCCCTTGAAGTTTCCGCCTTTGGTAACTTCGAATATCAAAACGAATGAAATATTAGGGAATTTTTTAATAAATCGTTCCTTGAATTCTTCAGGTCTAATTTTTTCTTTTCGGATAAACTCGCTAATCATATCTATAAATACAAATTTGTATTTTCCTGTTGCAACTTCTTTTTCTAGGTTTGCAATTGTATCAATGTCGCTTGGTGTAGCGTTTGGGTTGTTTGCCAGTCCAGAATTGCGCCACAAATCTTGCGTTGATTTATTAAAACCTTGGTCTGCAAAATCATATAACACACTTCCAAAATTGGTTAAATATTCTGCCAGTTGCAATGCGCCCGATGTTTTGCCATTTTTGGGTGCGCCCCAAATTGCAATTTTCATATTACTTGCTGGAGATTGCATTAATTGATTCCAGTTTTCGTTAATTGGCAATTCATCAAAATTCATATTCATTAAGTCGTTTGACTTTTTGGGTGTAATAACTGGTTTTGGTTCGGTTACTGTAAAATTTAATCCTGAATTAGGTTTTTTGGTATTATTTTTGTTATATTTGTTACTAGAAACTAAAACTTTTGAACCGTCTAGGGAATTGCCGCAATGCGCCTTATCAATTGTTTTAGTTTTTTCTTGTTTTTTACCAATACTATATGATTTTAATCTAGTATTTCTTTGAGTATCTAAAATTATTGAAATTGTAAGATGTTTTTTTTCGCCATCAATTAATAATTTTGATTTAAAATTTAAATATCCTAAAACATCATCGCTATCTGTACATTTTCTTTTGCCCCAATTGTTGTAAGTTGAATTTTTTATTAATTCTTCTAAATTATTAAGTACAGCAACTTTTGCAGAATACATTGGTTTAAATAATTTTTTACCAACATTTCCAACAAATTCAACACTTTTTAAAACTTTATTAATTGCTACTTTTTTGCCTTTTAAATTTTCATTATAAAATTTTAACGTAAATTCTCGAAGTTCAGTAACTGTCATTTTTTTAAATTGCTCGGTCGAAATTTCTAACATTCCAAACAACCCAACCTGATTGCTTCTAGGGTTGGTAACATTCGAACCATTTAAACCCTGTTTTAGTTCAACAATTTTTAAAGGATTAGCGTTTTGAATTATAACATTTTTGTTTTGACCATAAACGGCAGTATTCATTGACATCAAAAGCGCACGGTTGCCGTTGTCGGTTTCAAAAATAATTTTATTGTAATCGGTGCAATAAATATTAATTAATTTTGTACCGTTGGCTTCAAGACAAAGTAAGGTATCTAATAGAAAAAAAGAATTAAAATTAAATTCATAATTTCCTGATAATGGTAAAAGTGTATAAATTGGTGTATGTACTAATATTTTTGTTGCATTTACAAAATTTTGAACGTTTTTAATTAAGTCTAAAATATCAATAGAATTTTGTTTATTAAAAACTAAATCGTTAAACAATTGTTTGTAATCAGGAAATTTATTGTCTATAAAAGATTTATAAGGAATTTCTTTTGAATTGATATTTAATATTTTACCAATATTTTTAACTTCAATATCTGATTTTATTAAAACAATTTTATGTGCATCTGTACCCACATACATATCTTTTTCGCAATAAACTCCTTGCATTGCTGGGCGAGTACTATCGCGTGAAACAATGTTTTTAAAACTCTCAAATCCTGATTTTTTTAATAAATTTGAATTTCTTAAATTTAATTTACTTGTATCAAATTTGTATGTGGCATTGTCTAAAAACATCTTATTTTTAAGAGTTAATTTTTGTTTGTAACATTCAGTAACTAACAAAATATAAAATTCGTTCCAATCAATATTATCTCTGTCTAATGGACTGCTTGAAACAGTTTCATAAATATCATAAACAAACAATTGTTTTGATGAACTGTTTAAGGTTTCTACAAACTTTAAAAGCGATATATTGTATTTTTTTTCAAAATTGTATATTATTTTTTCTGAAATTGGTTCAACATTTTTTTTAACTTTAACAATATTTTTAACTAATTTATAAGTTGATTTTTTTGCAATTGATTTAATAATTTTTTCATCTTTAACAATATCTTCAACTACTTTATCAGCTGGTTTCTCTTGTTTATGTGCATTTTTTACAATTTTATTTTTTGGGGCAACTTTTACAATTTTGCCAGTCATATTAAATTTAAAACCTTTGTTCAATCGTCCGCACTCCGTCAAGCCTTCTTTGGCTATTCCGTCGTGCCTTGAAGCATTCAAACCCTTATTTTTATCATTAAAAGCTATAAAAAAACTCATTGTATTATTATTTAGTAAGTTAAGAAAACGGCAATATCATTGGTTTTAAATCAGGGTTTCAAACCCAATTTTCACAATGATTAAGCCGTTATATTGTGTATTCTTCGCCTAGAACATTCATAACCGCAGTTACATCAATGTCGTCATAGCTGGTTATACCTCTAATGTTGCCAATTTGTGCAATTGGAACAGTTACACGCAAATCTTTAAGTAAAAATTTGCCTTCTGCTGGTATTGATATATGCGATTTTTTAACCTGTAACGTTGCTAATTTTTTGCCTTTGGTCGAAATTTCTAATCGATCAAGTTGCGCAATAATTCCGTCGGGATTAAAAGCCTCACGAGTAGGATTAAAAATTGTTATGTCAATGTCAAACGTTACACGTTCCCAATTAATATTTAGGTTTTTAAATTCAGTCGGAAATGCTTTTAGTTGTGGTAAAATTTCACGCCATTTGTTGACTTTGTTTTTTATCAATAAACCAACTCCAGCGAGTGCCAATGTTCCTATAACTATTTGCTTAATCATAATTTTATTTTTTTATTTCGAAAACCGTAAACTTTGCACCTATCCAATGAATATTATTTGTGTCGTATGCATAACTAAATGAGTTTCCTTTTTTGTTTTCGAACTCAAAATTTACTTTAAAAACCGAATTATTTAACGCAATATTGTTGCCATATTCAACTCCAGTTTTTAATGCAAAAATTTTGCTTTTGATTGGTTGTTTTATAATTTGGGTTTTTTCTTTTATTGTATAATTGGTTGCCAGACTATAAACTTGACCAGAAACCAAACCGTTAATATTTATGGTAACATTTTCGTCGTCAAAAATTTGATTAAATGTTTTGGGTTCTATTTCTTTTGTAAAAATTTCAGATTTTAAAGAATCAGTTTGAACATTAAAAAAATCAATTTTTGCTTTGTTTTCTGCTACTATTTTTTTTATTGCTGGAGTAACATTTTTTAAAGTGTCAATTTTTTCTAAAATTGGTTTTACTGCGTCGAAAGTTTTTTCGATTTTTGGGGTTTTTACTTCAATTTCTTGAAAATCTTTTTTTGCATCATGGCGACAATTTTTGAATATCAAAAAAAAAGCAATTGCAACCAAAATGTAATTAAAATATTTAGTAAAATTTCTCATTAGTATTTCATATTTTTATATTGATAAATTGCGTAACCGCCAATTTCAAAAAGTTCAGGTATTCCGATAACGTTAACACCAATATAAGTTGAGATAATAACCAGTTTTTTAAATATTCTTTTGCGTATCATATTTTTTTAATTTAATTTTTTAACAATCCAGTCTTTTAATCCGTCAAAAACAAACTCTAACAACATTTTTACCTTTTCGTGAAAAACGGTACTAAATTGGGCGCACCACGCACAAACAACGCACGTTAACAAAAAATTGCAGTTTAAAAACTGGTCAAAAACTGCGTAAACGCTCAAGCCAACAAAAACCGACATAATAATTTCGGTAAAAAACCAATAAAAATTGGCTTTTGCACCGCTGTTGATTAATTTAACTATTTTTAGAAAAGTTCCCATAATCATAATAATTATAAAAATTGAAATTTCTTTGAGTTCCGAAAAATTGGTATTGAACCAGTTTAATATTGTTTGTTTTGGCATTATGATTTTGTTTTATTTTGTGATACCAGCAAAAAACTTACTAAAGAAGTTCCTGCGAGTAATAGAAGCAAAGGGATTACGGGGTAGGATTTTTTTTTTTATAACTTCAAGAATATTAGATTTTAAATATTTTGCAGTCTTATTAATTCTGTCTTGTTTGCCATTAACAAATCCACCATTAATGCCAATCGAAACGGCTTTAATATCGTTTTTATCTGCAAATTTGTTCAAATCTCCCCACGAACTGCCATAACGAAAATACCAAGCGGCACTAATGAAAGCATTTTTTGGGTTTAGCAATAAATCGGGATTGTCTAAAACTGGCAAACCAGAATAAGCTTGAAATTTTTTATAGTTTTCATATCCTGTTAACTGAATAAATCCACGACCTCTATATTTCCAACCGTCTCCAGAAGCTGTGCCACGATTTCCGCCACGACTACCATAAGCTATGTTTGCCAACATTTGCTGATTGGCTTTTTGCCCTGATTTTCTAGCGTATAAATTTGCGTTTGCTGATGATATACCAAGTTTTGAAATTGCACCTTTTACATCATAGTTTAGATTTTCTATTTTTGGACTAAATGCGCTTTCGTGGTCGGTTTGTGCAATAAAATGTGCTACACGTCTAGGGTTATTTATGTCGTATTTTTGAAGCGTATCTAAAACAAAATCAGGATTATCAATAAGAAATTTCATAATTTTTTATTTTTAAAATTGATTAATACTAATTGATTTTACTTTCTTGATTCTAAAAAGTGCGCTTTCTGTATCGTTACCGAAATCGCCATCGACTTTGATTTTTAAACGTTTTTGAAGTTCAAAAACTTCTAAACCTTTTGACCCTTTCGAAAGAATTTTATTCACGTCAAGCGTTGGAACATTAATTAAATTAATAGTTTTCAGTAATGGTGCAAGTGCTTTTGTTTCGTGATGGTTTATCCAAAAATAACGACTATCAAAACTTTCTGAACCAAATTCATAAATTCCAGTAACTACATAATAAACAAATCCTTTGCTTCTTAATTGTCCTACAATTGTGCCTATTTCTTCGCCATAATTAAAAGTTTTTACTTTTTTTGTGTTTGTAAAAAATGTATTATCGGCTTTTTTCTGAACGTCATACGCAATTAATCCGTTGCGGTCATTGCACATTAATTTTTGACCTTTGGCATACATAAATTTAGTTTCAGGTATGTTTATTGGTACTTTATATTTTGGAACTGCTGTACTTGTTTTTGTTGGTTTAACAGTTTTGCTAGTTCCTGAATTGCTGTATTTTGGTGTTGCTAATTCGGGCGTTGCTGTTGGTTTGTCTTCAACATATTTTGGCTGGTCTGTACTTACAGTTTCGCCAGTATTTTTGTTCTTGTACCAATAAATTAAACCGCCAGTTGCGATTAATCCTGCACCAATGTATAACCAGTTTTTGTCTTCGGTTGTCATAATAATTTTATTTTAAATATTTCGAAAATTTGTTTTTCAAAACGTTATATTCGCTATCGTTCAATTCGCTTTTTAACCAAAATTGCAAATTGTATTTTTGAGGTTTAAAACCAAAATAAGTTAAATCGTCGCCTAATTTTGGGTTGTAAAATCTCATTCCAAACGCTTTAATAACTTGAGCAAATTGATTTTGAGAAATGTTTGCAAACGCACCAAGTACAATTTCGTTTTTATTAGTATTTGACCAATTTGTAACCCGCATTATTTCGTGGATTGTGTTTGCAACTTGCACGGCATCGATTTGGTTTGTGCCGCTTCCGTCTTCGGGCAAATATTGGTTTCCGTAGTTGTTCAATGCGTTTTTGCCCTTGCCTACACTAATTAAAGCATATCCAACGGCTAAAATTCCAGTTGCTACAACTATTTTTGGTATGTGTTTAGTTATTTGCATTTTTAAAAAAAATCAGGGCGTTGCGAACGTAATTTTATAATTTCTGTATTACTAAATTCTCCGCCAGTTATCCAAGCAATTAAGTTTTTTTCTTCTGAAAGTGGCACGGCACTTGGTCGATTACCAAACTGATTATAAATTTTTACAAAATCATTATGGCTAACATTTTTTAAATTCATAAAAACGGTGTTAAACCCGTTCCCGAAGCCATACATTGCTCGATAAATGCTTTCGGCTTTGGCTCGTGCGGTTGCATCGTTTATTTTGGCTGGTTCATACTGCGTATTAAAACCAATTTTAGAAAATTTATTGAAAAATTTGTCCCAAACTTTATATCCTAAAAAACCAAATATTCCAATAAACATAACGTTTTTTGCAATACTAACCGCATTTGCAGAAGCGTTAGAAACTCGTTCTATGCCGTTATCAATTGCTCTTTGTCCTTGTGGACTTAAAGCAACTGCGGTTAATAAAGCTGGGTTTCCAAGTTTATCAGTTTTTTTCATTTTATTTGTTAAAAATATGGGTTAATAATTACACCGTTTAATTTAATTGATTGCGTTTGACCATTTACAAAATAATATAATGCTTGAAAATCTTTTAGCCAATAATATTTGTTTTCTTCTAATATTAAAGTATTCCAATAGTCAAAGTTTGTAGTTAAAATTGTGGAGTTTTGATTTAGGTTTTGTTCAGGATTAAACTCTAGCAAATCATTATTAATAAATAAATAAAGCTTAGAAGTTTCAATAACAAAATAAAAAGTTTTTTCAACAAATAATTGATTAATGTAATTATTAATTAATAGGCTCTCATCAGCAATATTAACAATAAGGGTTTCTATGGTCGCTCCATCTTTTCCAACATCGCCTTTTTCTCCTTTTTCTCCCTTTGCTCCATTAAAACCATTACTGCCTCTTTGTCCAGCTTCACCTACTATTTTAATAGTTTCTACACCATTAGTAATAATCACATTAAACTCTCCTATTCTAGAAATAGTGGCATTTACACCAGCTTCTCCAGTATCGCCTTTTGTACCGTTTTTGTTTTTAAAAAGATTTAAAAAAGAAACTGGCAAACTATTATTTTCTTGAGATTGTGCCATTTATAATAAAATTTATAAAACCAGCCGTTGAAATATGACAAACAACGGCGGTTAAATAATGCCCAACATTATTTTTAATGTTGTCCATTGGGTTGTTAAATAGTTTATTGCTTTTGGCGATTTGCTTAAAATTTCTAGCTTTTCTAAAATCGTTATATTTTGTTTGGCTAACAATTTTATTGCTTTTTCTTTTTTGGCAAGTTCTACGGCTGTGCCTGTACCTATGTCAATTGATATTTTCATATTTTTTAAATTATTTGATGTTTGTTTAAAAGTCCTAAAAATTCATCGTAAAACGCATCGCCCTCGGTTGCAGTTTCTAACCTTGTCATAATTTTTAAAAAAATAATATTGACTGGTTCGACGGTTTTTTTTACTTTGTCTAAAATCGATTTTTGAACATCTGTCAATGTGCTTTCTTCGGGAGCAGAAAGTCCAGTTTGTGGCACTTTAATACCAAATGCACCAGCTAACATTGGCAAAGATTGTAAACCTTGCAACATTAATGCGTTTCGGCTGTCGTTGTTTTCTTTGGTATATTTTTTTTCGAGTTGCTCTATTTTTAAATCCTCGTATTTTTCTTTTAAACGTGTATTTTCGCTTAATAAATCACGGTTGCGCTCTTTTAAATCATCAACTTGACTAGCTTTAACATTCAAGTTAATAATTTCGGGAGCAGAAAGTCCTGCACCAAGTCCAAACATTTTATTTTTTTTCTTTTTTTTCTTTTTAATCAAGTTTTCTGTTTGCACCTCGCTTATTGGTTTTTGTTCGACATCAGGCGAAATATTAAAATTTTCGTCGCTTGGTTTAAAATTGTTACCGTTTTTACGTTTTGGCTCTACAAACAAATTTGTTTGATTTTTTTCGATGAAAGAATTAAAAAAATTTTCGGCTGTGCCATATTCTTCAAGTATGGATTCGCTGGTTTTATTTCTACAAATAACTTGATTTGTATCTTTATCGGTTATTGTAACCGCAGCATACTTATCGTTATTTAATTTTTCGGTTAATGCTTGTATTTTTGTCATATTTATTGGTTTTTTTAAAAGTTTTTAGAAAGACTTTTAATGTATAAAACAACCGATTGTTTTAATTGCGGTGATATAATCGCTGGAATAATGTCTTGAATAAGACTATAATCGTTTTGGTTTGATGCTCTGTTTGATTGATTTGAATTTGCTATTACTGGGATTGGCATAAACGATAAATTTATAGCAACATCAGAAACCGTAAAATCAGGCGACACAATAAAACATCTTTTGCCCGGCTCAATAACAAACTTATTGATTACTGCAACAACATCAGAATTATTAAAAGCCTCGATAGAAATTACATCAATTAAATCAATTTTTTGATTTTCTGAATATTCTTGACTTATAAAATTTGATTTTGTTATCATTATCTTCTTAGGTTTGTTGCAACTGGTTTAACTGGTTGTAGGTTTGAAGTTGGTGTACGAACTGGTGTTGTTACACTTGCTTTTGGCTCTTGACCATAAAAAAAGTGTACAAAAACCTCAATGTCGTTTTCTTTGTTTCCGTTTGAAGTTCTTTCAGTTTGTAGGTTTAACGAAAATGTTTCGTTTTTTGCCATAAAACCCAAAGGCTTTAAACTTGCTTTGTAGCTTCCGCCAGTTTGCTTGTAATTGTCAATGTGAACCATCGGAATTATGTCGCCAAAATTGTTGTCTTGAACTGCCATAAAAATCAAGGGTTTTGTCGTTTCTAACGGTTGCAAAACGTTTTCTGTACCTCTTGTATAAACAACCATTGATTCAACATAACCGTTTAAATCGACCGTTACAGTCGCTTCGTTTTGATTGTTTTTTGGCTTTAAATATGCTGTTGTTTGTTTTTGTTTTCTTGTAGTCATTTTTATAAAAAATTAAAAAAAAACCTAACCTTACGGCTAGGTTTTTTATATTAAATTAACTTATTTAAGTCTTAGATCTTTGTTCTAAATACTCTAAATTCTAATCTTAAAAAAGATTCAATGTTATTTGGAGTATTAGTTCCTGTGCTTGTGTTTCCAATTCTTGTAGGCGCAGTAACTCCTGATGGCATTTGTATTTGCATTGCGATAGTCTCATTGTTTTTCAAAAATGGTGTATCTGCAAATTTTCTCCACGCTTGGAATTTGTCGCCTTGCAAGTCAGTTAATGGCATACTTAAAACGAAATTTCCGCCTTGAGTAATAACAATTTCTGCATTTTGCAACTCTGCTGGTAATCTGTCCTCATTCTGCCAATCGGCATTTTGGATAGTCTCTCCAGATGTAGAGTACAAAACTCTCATTGCTTGAATACTTGCATTTGTGCCAGTATTAAACTTGTTTCCGTCAAAGTTTGTAACTCCAACAACCGCTTTAGTTTCGTTTGTCAATAAATCTGTTTTATTGGCAATTCCTGAAACATCAGCCGAAACGTACAATGTAGTTTCTTTTAGCACTGGGATTTTTCCGTTTGCTCCTTTTGTGTGTGCCATATTCAAGCCGAATAATGCTTTTGCACGTGCCATTTCAGAACTTTGAGCAATTCTTACTGATGGTCTTTTTCTTGATGCTCCGATTGGTGCGATTTTCCTTACCATAACTTTTGTTTTAATTTATTATAATTTTTTTTTAATTAATCTACCGCTTCAAAATCAGCGTTTAATGCTTCTTCGTCGTAGTCTCCGTTTAATGCTTCGTCTTCAAAATCTCCGTTTAATGCTTCGTCTTCGTAGTCTGCGTTCAATGCTTCGTCTTCGAAATTTGCATTTAAACCGTCAGAAACTTGATTTCCGTTTTCGTCAAAATACGTTCCGTTTAATGCATCGCCATAGGCAACTACATCGCCACCAGCTGACAAGTAACCCGCTAGGCTGTCGTCGTGGTAATTTCCGTCATTGTCGGTGTAACCGCTGTTAAGCATTCCGTAAGCTCCTGATAATCCTAAAGATTTTTGAGCAAATTTTCCGAATTTTGTTTCAGGATTCAATTTGTTTGCAACTGCATCAATACTGGCAACCGCCTTAACGGTTTCTAGTCCTTGCGTGATTGCAATTCCCATATATGCACCTTGCAATAAACTTGCTTTTGTGTCTGTACCTTTGACTTGACTAGCGAGATAACCGCTACCAGCACAAAGAACCAACGACATAACTATTTTAACTGGGTTAGATACTTCTAACATTCCAGTAATTCCTTTTGATACTGCACCGCCAAGAACGGCTGAACCAACTGTTAAAACTGTTTTATTCATTTTTTTATTTATTAAATTTTGATACTTTTTTTATTTTTTTGTGGCTAAATACACAATCAATCCTAATACTCCAACCCCACCAATTGCGATTGGTGTCGTGATTTCGAAACCTTTTTTAACCTCGCTTTTTGATGCTTCTTTATCTTTCAAGTCTGAAAGTTCTTGTTTCAAACTTTCGACATCGGTATTTTTAAGACTTGCCAATGCTTGAACTTGCTGTTGTGTTACTGGCGGTTGTGTTGGTTGATAACTTTTATATCCAACTGGCGTGTATGCTATTGGCGAAGCTTGAGCAATAAACGGCACTTGGATTGGCGTTGTAAATGTTCCAGTATTCGGGAAACCAAATTGATTGATATTTTGTTGTGGTTGCGCAACTTCTTGTATTGCGGTTTGTTGTTGTGGATTGACTACACTATCAACTGTTTGCGCAACGTCCGAAACTCCTACAACCTTATTGATAATGTTTGAAATTACAGAACCGCCCGGCAAGAAACTTGCTGCAACGCTCAAAAGTGGTGCGGCTAACTTGACAACTTTTACAGTATCTCGTGCAGCCGATTGTACATTTCTTTTTATAAAATTGCCAATGCTTTTAAATGAAAATCCTAAACCGTTAATGTTTTCTGATATGTAAATGTCATCGTTTTCGACGTTGGCATACAAACCATTCCCGCAACTGTAAAAACCACCATTTAAACCATTAGAAGCGTTTTGAACACTAACCGCAATTTTTAAAAATGATTCAAATATTGGCGTTCCTTTTGGTAACGAAACCAATATTTTTGCCAATAAATCTTCTGAAATATTTACTACTTGCATGTTAAACAATTAAAAAATGATTTAGTACTGGTTTTTTTTGCAATTGTTCGTTTTACGGCTTTTTTGCGTTTTACTGTGCGTTTTGGTTTTGAACCGTTTAACCCTAAATGTGGTAATTGTGACATAAAAATATCTTTTGCTAAAGTGAATTTTCCTTCACTTTTGTTTTTTCGTGTTCCGTCGATTGTAAAATATCCGTCTAATAAACTGCCAGTTTCTTGATTTTTTGGCACAATCACGTAAACGTGAGTAAAACTATCGGGGTTCATTTTTGGTTGTTTGACTTGCCTGATGTAGTGTTTTATTCCTAAATTAAGCAATATCGAACTTGCAAAAATGCTGTAACTTTTACAATCTATGCCCGACTGTCGGGCGGTGTGCCAACTGTGGGCTGGACTTCTTAAATTTTGGGTCAATCCGTCAATGTCATATTGAATGTAATTGAACAAAAATTCGTAAATGTTCTAGCAAGTTTGTTCGAGTGTACCAAGTTTTAAAACTTGCGCCAAACGGCTCACTTGCTTAAAATGTTGCATCGTCCAACGTTTCATTTGGGCGACTGTATGAAAAGTGTCTCCTTTGCCTAAATTTTGGTTATTGGCTGGTGGCAAATCAATAAGGTTGTCAAATTTAGAACCGTCTAAAATTGGTCGCTTTAATGCCTGATTTATCTTTTCTTTATCCATTTTGTTAAGGCAAAGTAAAGCACAAAAAAAACGCACCCTTTTTATTTAGGTGCGTTTGCGTTAGTTTGGGTTTAAAAAAAGTTGTTTGCGTTGGTTTGGGTTGATTTTTGCGATAAAAAAATTAACAATTAGCGGTTTTGGTTATTGGTTTATCAAAAATACTACTCATAAACTCATCATAAGTATTAAAATCTTTGAGGTTATTGAGTTTCTTGGTGTCTTTAAAAACCACGGCATCGATAATAGCGTCTTTGCGGTCAATTATTGCGTTGAGTTCGCTAATTCTTGCATCGCACCAGTCTAGCATAATGTTTTTTTCGTGCAATTGTTCTAGTAATTCTGATTTGCTTATCATTGTTAATTGATATTAAATTGATAAACTGGGGTTGGAATGTTGTAAACTGGCGGAAGTCCTTGTTTAAGTTTTTCGTTTTCTATACGCAATTTTCTTAAATCGTCTTTTTGCAAATTATAGACAATTTGCATAGAAACACTTGACTTAACGTGTTTTAAAAGCAATAGTTTGTGGTCTGTGGGTAGCAGGTTGTAATCTAGCTTTTCGAGTAAAAGCTTGGTTAATTCTAGAAAATCGCTAGAATCATAAAAATTCTGGTCATTGTTTACAGGTTTTTGCATTTGTAAATAATTTAAAAGTTTATAAAAAGAGGGCGTAGCCTCAGGAATTTGCAAAAACCACTTACCGTATTGCTACGAAAAGAATTTGAAACTACGCCTTTATTATAAGGTAACCGATAAAAATTGCATTTGAATTGCAATAAGGTAATATGATTTTTGCAAAACAAATATAACAATTATTGTGCCAAAGGTTAATAATTATAAATAATCTTTAATAATTTTTATGACAGCGTTTTTATTATAACTGCTTTCTTCGGATTTGTCATAAATAATTAGCAAAACAATTTCTGTTTCGATTTCATTATCGGTTACTAATTCTTCTATTAAATAAGTAATTACTCTAAAACCACCACTTTTACCCTTGTTTTTATCGGTACTTGCTAAACGTATTTTATAGGCATTTTCGGTTATTAATGTGCCAGTTTTTGGATTTGCTAACAAGTCTTTTTTGAGTTGCAACATTTCGGCTTCAAGAGTTGGGAATTTTTTTATAAAACGTTTATATCTAGTGTCAAATAATTGAATGGTTGTAATTTTATTTTTCATTCATTAATTGTGTTAAGGTTTTACGTTTGGTTTTTTTTGTTCTTGATTCTTTCAATTGTTTGCAAGCTTTTTCAAAATCTTGCAATAAAACATTAGTTTTTACGGCTGGGCAACCAAGTCCAGCGGTTTCTTGAAGTTTTAGGAACGGCAAATTTTTGGCAAATTCAAGAAAAGATTTTCCTGCTTTGGTTTTTTCGTTTACGGTTATTGTTGTCATTGATTTAAGAATTTAGAAATACAAATATACAAATATCGCACTAATATTCAAACTTGTTAAAATCGGTCATTATATAACCAGTTGGCAAACCAAACCGTTTAAAGAAAAAACCTTTTATGCGGTTGCAAATAATACTTTTAGTAATTGGTATGTTTAGTTGTTCTTGAAAGCTTCTAATTTCGGTTAGTACTGTTTCTCTAGTTAATTGGTCGCTGTACAACTCAACCATTTTGGACTTGTTTATTTGTGTTGGTAACGGTTTCATTCGATTTGGGTTTTTAGTTAATTTTTTTTACCTTTGTCAAATGATGTGAGAATCATAAACCTATAAATTAGAACCGTTGCAGTTGTCGTTGTATCGGTTTTTTTTTGTTTTATAGTTATTTTGAACAAAAATCTATTTTAAGCCTACTTCTTATAAAAAATGTAGTTTTGTCTTTGCCACTAGATAAAACCTTATCAAATAGCTTTATTTTAAGTTTATCGTCGTTTAAGTAATTAGAAAGTTTGTTTGCGCTGGTTAAATGTGTTTTTTTTAGGTCAATTTGTGTTTCGCAAACCCGAATAATAAAATTTTTGTTAATTTGAACGTTAACCCGATTTAGCGCTTTTTTAGCTGAAATAAGTTGTTTTTTCATTGGTTTTTAGATTGAAAAGGACATTGATAGGTTTTTGTTTTTGGGAGCAAATCGGCATATTCTCGATTAATTTTTTCTTTAATTGCGTTCCTTATAAATTGAGAAATACAAACTTTATTCTGTTTCATTTTATTCAAAGTTTGCTTTTGTATTAATGAAATTTTAAAGGTTTGTATTTCTGTGTATTTCTGCATTGTTAAGATAAAATTGTAATACTTTTTATTCGTCTAGCTAGTGTTGTCGGCAAGTCGCTCTCGTAATTTTCCCCGTGGGAAAATACTCTGGCGAAAAATTGACTTTTTTGTCGGTAGGTTCTGAAAATATGAAACATCAAGTTGGCTTCGCTCCTACTTTTTTTCAAAATCTCAAAACAATATTTTGAGTAATTATTTTCGTAATTAATTACGAATATAGTTTCGTTTATTTCAAGTTTTGTTTTTTCCAAGTTTCAAGTTAACTGAAGCGAAAATTGCAATTAATTGTTTCAAAGTTTTTGTTGCAAAATTTTATTTTTCCTAAATTTACTTTTGCTCAAAATCAATAATCAGAAGCGAAAATTGAAATTAATTATTGCAAAGTTTTGGTTGCAATTTTGTTTTTTTCTCAACTTGCTTTTGCTCAACATCAATAATCGGAAGCAAAAATG
>JAYTMQ010000134.1:0-5337 GCA_043728355.1 Bacteroidota bacterium | reverse complement strand
GATTTTTTAATTTCTGAATTGTATGGTAAATTTTCCCAAACAATATTTTGATAGGTTTTTTTATTCCAAGAATGGTGAAAATCTTTTACATCGCCTTTTCTATAAGTTTCTTCAATTTTAATTATTTCATTTTTGTAGACAATATTTCCATCAACTAAATGTGATGCATAAAGCATTACAACATCTGCTTTATTGCTAAACTTGAAATAAGTAAATAATTGTCCGCCATCTTTTTTTAATCTTGTAAATTCTTTATCGAATTCTTTACCGTAGGTTTTGCATTCAATTAATAAATATTCCGAACCATCATCATTATTTACACAAATGTCTAATCGTCCAGAAAAACCATGACCGGCTGGATAAACTTTTTCTAAAATAATATTTTGGGGTTTATAACCAGTTTCTAATAAACGGTTTACACATTCAATAACCACCCAATCTTCTGGTTTTGTAATGTTTTGAAAGTCTTTTCCTGAAATTTTAATTTTTCCACCAAAATGAAAGGTGTTTTTTTCAAAATCAATTTCAATGCAATAACCATTGTTATATTTTTTAATAAAAATATTATCTGCGTTTTCTTTTGCTTGAAAACCAATAACTTGGGCTAACTTTTTCATTAATTTTTGTTGAAAATTATTTAGGGCTAAAATATAACAAAAAATAATAACATTTTATATAGGAGTTACAAAGATATTTACAGGATTATTAACCAAAACTAAAATAGCTTTATCATTAACTTTTGAAAACGCCAAAAGCATTAATAAATGTTTGACTTTCTGGAGATGGTTTAAAAAAATTTAGTGATTGAATTCAATAATTTAAAAACAAATATTTTATTAAATTCAGAACTATTACCTCAATTTAAATCCTAACTTTTCTCGAACTCTATCCAAAACACCATTAGCAATTTTAGCTGCTTTTTCGGCTCCGAGTTTTAGCAAGGTGTCTATTTGAAAAAGATTATTCATGTAATAATTATACTTTTCTCTTTCGGTTTTGAATTTTTCAAGTATTAATTCGAACAACAATTGCTTGGCGTGACCATAACCAAAATCACGATTTGGGTTTTGATATTTTTCTGTAAATAATGCTAATTCAGTTTCGGTTGCCAATAACTTATAGATTGCAAAAATTTTGCAAGTTTCGGTATTTTTTTGTTCTTCGAGTGGCGTACTATCAGTTTCGATTGACATTATTTGTTTGCGTAAAGCTTTATCATCAAGAAAAATATTGATGATGTTGCCACGAGATTTGCTCATTTTTTGCCCATCGGTTCCTGGAATGTACATTGTTTCTTCTTGAATTTTGGATTCAGGAATAACGAATGTCTCACCCATTTGGTGGTTGAATCGAGAGGCGACATCGCGAGTAATTTCGATGTGTTGCAATTGGTCTTTTCCGACTGGGACAACATTAGCATCGTACAACAAAATATCTGCAGCCATTAGCATTGGGTAACTAAATAATCCAGCATTTACATCGTCTAAACGGTCGGCTTTGTCTTTGAATGAATGTGCTAATGTCAAGCGTTGAAACGGAAAATAACAACTCAAATACCAAGATAATTCTGCAGTTTGTGGCACGTCTGACTGGCGATAAAAAACTACTTTTTCGACATCTAATCCGCAAGCTAACCAAGCTGCTGCAGTGCTATAAGTATTGGCTTGCAAAGTTGCGCCGTCTTTTATTTGGGTTATAGAATGCAAATCGGCAATAAATAGGTACGATTGGTTTTCTGGTTGGTTAGACAATGTTATTGCTGGCATAATTGCGCCCAAAAGGTTGCCTAAATGTGGTGTTCCTGTGCTTTGTACTCCTGTAAGTATTTTTGACATAGTTTCTTTTTTTGCCACTAAGACGCCAAGGCGCAAAGTTTTCTGTTTTTGCAAATGTAATATTTTTATAGAAATGTATGGAATGAATTGTTATATTTGAATTTTGAAAAAGGTTAAATAAATTGATTTTTTGGTATTAGAAATTTTTTAAAAATTTCGATACTTATTGAACAAATTTTTTCAAGCATTCTAAAAATTCGAAAACCATTGTCGATTTAACACCGATTAAAGGGAAAATCCTTTTTTATTTTCTTGAATTTTTTTCAAGAAAATAAAAAAGATTGGAATGAAAAGCGGGACTCGAGCCTGAAAGTGCGAACTGGCGAAGCAATTGCCATAACAAACAATACCAAATCTTTGGTTTTTAATACCTATTTATAAATGCGATTTTTTAAAATTATTTTTTGGTGCGTTTGGCGAATTTGGTTTTATGTAATGATGGCTTTACCCATTTTGGCGATGTTACCATTTTTGGTAATTTCGATTCTGAAAGAAAAATGGTATCCTTACTTTTTTGTAATGGCGAGAATTTGGGCAAAAATTATTTTGTTTGGAATGGGGTTTTATGTCAAAGTTGATAAATATCAGGAACTTGACCCGAAAAAAAGTTATATGCTTACGGCAAATCATCAGTCAATGACCGATATTATGTTAATGTTGTCTATTACTCGAAATCCATTTGTTTTTGTAGGAAAAAAAGAATTAGTAAAGATTCCTCTATTTGGATTTTTTTACAAACGGACTTGTATTTTAGTTGATAGAAGCTCGACCAGAAGCCGAATGGAGGTTTTTGATCGTGCCCAAAAACGCATTAATCAGGGATTGAGTATTTGCATTTTTCCTGAAGGTGGTGTGCCGCATTCTGATGTTTTGCTGGACGAGTTTAAAGATGGTGCTTTTAGGTTGGCGATTGAACACAAATTGCCGATTGTGCCAATGACTTTTGCAGATAATAAAAAGCGATTTTCTTTTCAGTTTTTAAGTGGAAGTCCAGGAATAATGCGTGTTAAAGTTCATAAGTTTGTTGAAACTAAAGACAAAACTCTTGATGATAAAAAAACGGTTCGCGAAGAAGTCCGAAATGTGATTTTAAGTCAGATTGGGGTTTTTGGAAAGTAGTTATTGTTCTAAAAACCAAAACTAATTCCTGAATAAATTCCTATAAAATAAGGTTTGAAATTGCTTACATCGTTTGAAAATGTATTGATTTGATATTTCATCATTGGTTCTAAATTGACTTGAAATGATTTTGCAAATTTGTAATTGAAACCCAAACCAACATTTGTGCTGTAATGAATTCTATTCAAATTATCGGCTTGACCTAAATCAATATTATTGTTGTTCGAAATTATTGAAATTTTATTTTTGTTCAAGAAAAGTGTGCTGAAACCAGTTATTAAATTGATACTGAATTTCTTGTCTAGAATTGCATACGAAATTTCTAACGGAACTTCTAAATAAGCCGTTTTTTGGTTTAAAGTTCCTTCGGTTTTTGTTGGATTTTGAACTGGATTTAAAGCTGTTCCAACTTGATTAATCTCTAACGTTTGATTTGCTATATTGTTAGAAATCGTATAATCGTTTGATATTATTGCTGTTGCATCTTTCACAGTTGAAGAAATTGCAGAATTTTTATAAAAACCTATGTTGATGGTGTTGTTACTAACATCGAATTTATTGATTCCAGTTCTGATGCTTATTTTTTTAGTTATTGCATAATTTACAGCCAATCCTAAACTGATATTATTTTCATAAGATTTAGAATTATTATCGAATGTTGAATCGAATGTTGAGTTATTAGAAGTTGAATTAGTATAAATTGGTGCAATATTTGGTGTGATTAGCCATTTATTGGTTTTGTTTTCTTTGGTTTTTTTCTTAGTTTTTGCTGCTAATAAATTTTCGAGAACATTTGGTTTTTTTGCAATTGAATCTTTTTTTATAAATTGATTTTCTGTTGTAGTTAATTGATTTTTTTGGTCAAATAACTTGTTTTCAATTTCTAATTTATTAAAATTATTTGCGGTTTTGGATTCGTTTTTTGATTCTTTTTTATCGACAATAATATTTGAATCATTTTGTACTATTTTATCATTGTTAACCATTTTATCTTCTTCAAAATTTTTAAATGAAGACGAAATTATAATATTCGAAACCGAAACATCTTTATTTTGTTTATTTTTATTTGAAACACTTGAATTATTTGCAACAGCATTGGTTTCATTAAAATTGAATTTTCTTTTATTTGATGAAGATTTTTCAGATTTTTTTTCGTTTGATAATTCATTATTTTCATTCGAAACTAAAACTTGATTTTCGTTAATTGTTATTTGATTATTTGTTGTTGTTTTCGATTTTTCTTGTGATAATTTATTTTTTTTATTCGAAACTAAAACCTCATCATTTTTATCTATTAAAACTGAGTTTTTAGAATTTTCATTTGTGTTTTCCTCTAAACTAGATTTCACTTCAGTTGCACTCATTGGAACAACATTTTCATTTTTATTTCCACCCGAAAACTCTTTCCCAATAAAAAATCCAATTAATAAAACAGCAGCAACGCCAGCATATTTCCACCAAATCGGAAACAGTTTATGTTCTTTCTTTTTCTTTAATTCACGCTCAATATTAGTCCAAACCATTTCTGGCGCAGTGATTTCATGATTTTTTAATTTGTCTTGAGCGAGTTTGTCTATATTATTTGGTTTTTTCATTTTACTGAAATTTAATTTTTTTTTGATTTTCAATTTTGTTTTTTAAAATCATTCTTGCTCTCGAAAGATTCGATTTTGATGTTCCTACCGAAATGTTTAGTTGTTCGGAAATTTCTTTATGCGAATAATCATCGACTGCATAAAGATTAAAAACCAGTCGGTATCTATCGGGCAATTCTTGAATAATTTGCATCAAGAATTCTATTGATACATCTTCTGTTTCTAATTCAACATCAATTTGTTCTGGAATTACATCTGATACAATTTTTAGGAAAGTCGATTTTCTATATTGCTCTAATATGCTGTTTATTAGAACTCTTTTTGCCCAGCCTTCGAACGAACCTTTATTTTCGAATTTTTTTATTTTATTTAATATCAATAAAAAACCATCTTGCAAATTATCTTGCGCCTCTACATAATTGCGCGAATATTTAACGCTAACCGCAAACAATTTCGACGAAAACTGTCGATACAATTGTTCTTGGGCAACAATATCGTTTTTTTTGCAAGCTGTTATTATTGATTCTAGAGACAAATTTTAAGATTTATTAATTAAAAACTATTGGTTTCGAAGTTTGTGGAATTTTTACAATATAAAACGGTTGTGACACACTAGTTATTCCATTTGTAAAAGGGCCTGGTTCTGTTTTAAAAACTGTAACAACAATTTGATTTTCGGTTTCAATAATATTTGAAATACTAATATTTGCTCCATCTCTTGGCCAAATTTTATCAAAAATTGCTATCACTTTTTCAGTAGCAAAATCTATATTTGGAAAGCTAATATT
>JAYTMQ010000133.1:0-6243 GCA_043728355.1 Bacteroidota bacterium | reverse complement strand
GTTTGGTTTCCATCGGTTATTAAAACGGTTGGAAAAGCTTTGTTTTTGTTGATGCTTTTTAAATTCTTTGCAACTTTGTCAAGATTAGTTTGTTTTCCTTTAAAATTAACCGAAACTAAATTAGAAATTGATTGAAAATCTGAATCAAAACTGTAAGTTTGAACATCGTATTTTTCGGCTAAATCTGGGTTTGATGTTAGTTTTTTGTAGATTTCTAGAGCTCTTTCGTTTACTTTTAAATCTAAAATTGAACTTGAATTATCAATAACTATTGGCAATGGCGATTTTACAGTTTCGAAAGTTTTTCTTGAAAATATAGGATTTATTAACAACAACAATATTCCAAAAATGGACAAAAATCTGAGAACAGATAAATACCAAGTAACTTTGTTTCGGGATTTATTTTTATAAAAATATTGAAAAAATGAAAATCCAAGTGCAGTAACAAAAGCAAGAATTATTAAAGGTATTGATGACATTTTTTGATTTGGATTGTAGATTTACAAATTTTAAAATTGGTTGTTTAGAATGCTGAAACCTTAGCCCTCATGGAAGGGAAAATCCTTTTTATCAATTGCCACGGGTTTAAACCCGTGGCAATTGATAAAAAGATTTGGAATGACAGCAGGAAATAGCTTCAGATTGCCACGTTCCTCGAAATGACATTAAGTTAACATTCCACCATCAACATTCAAGACTTGCCCTGTTACATAAGCGCTCATATCTGATGCCAAGAATACACAAACATTGGCAACATCTTCGCATGTTCCACCACGTTTTAGTGGAATTCCGTCACGCCAACCTTGAACAACATCGTCGTTTAATTTGGCTGTCATTTCGGTTTCTATGAATCCTGGAGCAATTGCGTTGCAACGAATATTGCGTGAACCTAATTCAAGAGCAACTGATTTGGTAAACCCAATTACTCCAGCTTTTGAAGCTGCATAGTTGGTCTGCCCAGCATTTCCTTTCACTCCTACTACACTACTCATATTGATTATTGAACCAGATCGTTGTTTTAAAAATGTTTTTTGAATGGCTTTGGTCATATTGAAAACCGATTTTAGGTTGACGTTGATGACTTTATCAAAATCTTCTTCTGACATTCTCATTAATAAGTTGTCTTTGGTAATTCCTGCGTTGTTTATTAAAATATCTACTGTTCCAAATTCGGCTAAAACTGCTTCTACAAATGTTTGGGCTTCGTTAAAATCGGCTGCGTTAGATTGATAGCCTTTTGCTTTTATGCCTAAAGCGTTCAATTCGGCTTCGAGTTGATTGGCTGATTCGACAGATGAACTGTAGGTAAACGCTAGGTTTGCGCCGTGTTTTGCAAAAACTTCTGCTATTCCTTTTCCGATTCCGCGGCTTGCTCCTGTTATGATTGCTGTTTTTCCTTCTAGTAATTTCATATATTTTTTTAAAATTTTATTTTCTAAATACAAATATATCATTTTGATATTAGATATTAGAATTTTTAAATTGATTTTGAAAAAAGTATTAGACTAAAATTAAAAAATCCAATTTCAATATTAGAAATTGGATTTTTTTTTCGGCAACTTATATCTTTATTCTTTCATGAATTTCGAACTGCTTGTTCCTTTATCCGAAATAATTTTTAAAAAATAATTGCCTGATTTCAATTCAGAAACATCAACTGTTTTGTTTGGCGAAGTTATTATTTGAACCAACTGTCCTAAAGTGTTGTATATGCTTAATGATGAAATTACAATATCATTTTTGGTTTCGATATTTAAAACATTTTTAGCAGGATTTGGATATAAATTAAAATATTTTGTAAACTCGAAATCTTGATTTGCTAACGAATTTGCAACAGTTGTCGTTGCAGTATTGGTAACAATCGGAAAATTATAGTCGAAATAAATATTAGCCGAATTACTGAAAGTATTGCCCAAAACCAACGTCGATTTGGTTTTGATTTTAAAAGCTACATAACCATCATTGGTAGCATCAGCGAAAGGCAAATTAATATTTTCGAAAATAAATTCTACTGTATTACCATTAATTCTTGTAAAGAAATCGTGGCTTCCTTTTAAAGGAATCAAACTTGCGATATCGAATTTTGCTAAATCAATCATATCTTTTACAACAATGTTTTGCGCTGCAAAGGTTCCTGTATTTTCGAAACGAATCATATAATGAACATAATCTCCAACTTTTGCAGGAACAATATTATTGCCTTCAAGACAAGTTTTGTCATTTGGATCGAATGAGTTAACAACGGTTTGGTTTAATGTTGCGATGTTATCATTTGGAGTTTCGTCATTGGTTGAAGTAACATTTGCAGTAAATGGTAAAATACTACCACCATTCAAAGCTGGAATTTCCATTGGCGAATTGGCATTTAAAGTAACCGTAATTTCACGAGTTTCAAAAGGTTTTAAATCTAAAAAACTCCAAGATAAATTATTTAAAGTTTGGCTTGTTGTTGCAGGATAGGCAGTTACAAAATCTAAAACAGCATCATTAAAAATCAAACTAACCGAACCCGATTGTGTTTGATTGCCTTTGTTTTTATAAACCAATTTATAACTGGCATCGAAACCTGGTCTTGCAACACTAATTGGCAATAAATTAACTTCTAAATCTTTATTAACACCATTGGCTGTAACACAAAAATCTTGAATTGCTGGACTTGCGGTTGTTGGAAAAGTTATTGTTGCACTTGTTGGCGAAATATTAAAATAGGTTGGGTTTTCTAGAGTTGGGGTTATTGTGTGGGTGCCTGCTTGGACTGGGATTGAATAGTTGCCAAAATTATTTGAATTTACCAAAACACTAGTTAAATTATTAGTAATATTAAGTTTAAAATTTAATAAATTTAAATCTAACAAATCACAACCATTAATGTTTTGGTCAAGTTTGATATTTCCATAAATAGAAAAATATGAATTTCCTGATAATGTTGAACAGTAACTGTTAAGAATATAGGGGTTTGCCAAATAAATACTATTTATATGGTCTTGAACATTAGATACTTGAAATTCATCAACACAAATATAAGTCAAAGGGTTATTACTAAAATTAATACCATTTTCATAAGACCCATTTTTAATTAAAATTGTATTAATCAAATTATTACTACAATTAATATTGTACAAACGACCACAGCTTCGAAGATCCAAGCTAGTTAGAAAATTATTACGAACAAAAAGATTACCTAAATTACTTAATCCTGCAAAATTTAAAGTTGTGAACTTATTATTAAAAGCGTTAAGTGTATTAAGACTTGCTAAGCCAGATAAATTTAATTCAACTAATTGATTGTTGAAACAAACCAATTCATATAAAGTCGTTAAACCAGTTACATCCAAACTTGTAAGCTGATTATCTTGACAATAAATTAACCCAATATTTGTCAAATTACTTCCGCTTAAATTAATACTAATAATGTTGTTATTATTACACCAAAGCGAATAAAGTCCAGTTAATCCTGTTAAATTTATACTAGTTAATACGCCATTTACACAATTCAAATTGTTCAAATTTGCAAGACCATTTATATTTAATGTCAATATTGGATTTTGTCCACAATAAAAATCATATAAATTGGTAAAATTATCTATTCCTTGTAAATTATTAATCCCCGATTCAGTAACATCTAAAGTACGAACGTTCAACGCCTCACTAAACTCAATTTCATTATTTGAATTAGAATCTATTTTAAAATACATATTTGAGAGATTTCTTGCAATTGTATTTGAATTACTTGCAGCCAACAACTTCGCCTTAAAATTCGCATCAGGAAAATTAATAATTTGCCCATTCGCAAAACTCAAAAAACAAACAGCAACAAATGCACAATAATATTTTTTCATAAAAATTTAATTTTTTTGTAAAAGTAGTATAATTACGTCTAAAATAAATAAAATCAAACAAGAAAATTAAAACTTAGCCCAATTAGGAATTCAATTCCTAATTTAGCAGCAAATTAAAACAAAAAAATTCCCGAGTAATCGGGAATTTCTAATTTTTATGTGACAAATAAGTGCTTAAACAATATATCCGCCTTCTTTCCATTTTTTATTATGTTCTAGCCATACTAGTAAATCTCCCATAAACCCAAATCTCCAAGCTAGTGCTGAAGCTAATTCAAAATGTACTTCATTCGGAGTTATGCATCTAATAAAAACAATTCGCCTTCTTAATTCTTGATTGCCTTTCGTTATAAAGATTATAGTATTTCCAACAACTTCTTGACTATTTTCAAGAATTTTATCACTTTTCAAAATTTTAGCAATAACAAATTCTAAATCTACTTTCGGGTAAAAACTATCTCCCATTAATAAGCTAATTCAAAAGATTGAGTATTAGAAAATTGTTCGCCAGTTTCCATAATTTGTTCCATAACAATATTATTATCAGAAACATAATAAGTCATAGAAATAGTGTTTTCTTTTTCTTCATTGAACGACCAACCAAGAATTCGAAGTTCATTTTCTAGACCAACGCCATATTTTTCGGTAGCAATACAAAAAATTCTTATTGCTTCCTCTGTAGCAACATCTACATCAATTAAATTCGCTGCGAAAGTTTTTATTCCAAAAAGCGGAATATTAATGTTAATTACATCATCAATACCAACTTTATCCCACATCGGCATAACTACAGATATAGAAATTAGTTTTCCGTCTTTTCTGGTTATATCAATATTTGCCTCTGTTGTTTGCATATTCATAAATTATATTTTAATAATACTAAATGTATCTTTAACTGAATTATCGAACAAATATACAACATTTTGTCAAACTTTATCAACCATTAAAAAAAATTAAACAAAAAAAATCCCGATTGCTCGGGATTTCAAATATATAAAACTTTAAAGAAATATTATTTCTTCTCGTTTTTTTCCATTTTAGCTTTCAAACCAGCAAGAATGTCATTGTTGTCTCCTAAAGTCGATGCCGCAGCATTGTTGTTAGAAGCAACCGATTCTTGTACAGCTTTCACATTTTTCTCTTCTTCCTCACGGAAAATAGCGGTGTGCGAAGCTACAACACGTTTGAATTCTTTGTTGAATTCGATAACTTTGAAATCAGCAGTATCGCCTTTTTTCAATTTTTTACCGTCTTCTTTTTCTAAATGACGCGTTGGAATAAACGCAACAATATCATCACCAAATTCTACAGTTGCACCTTTGTCAACAATTTCAGAAATTTCTCCGTTGTGGATAGTTCCAACAGCGAATGAATCTTCATATTTATCCCAAGGATTTGCAGTAGTTTGTTTATGACCTAATGACAATTTACGACCATCAACATCAAGTTCAAGAACAACAACTTCTAACTTGTCGCCAGCAGTTGTAAATTCAGATGGATGCTTGATTTTCTTAGTCCAAGATAAGTCAGATATATAAATCAATCCGTCGATACCTTCTTCTAATTCCAAGAAAACACCAAAGTTTGTAAAGTTTCTTACTGTTCCAGTATGTTTAGAACCAACTGGGTATTTAGATGTAATATCAGTCCATGGATCTTGTGATAATTGTTTCACACCAAGAGACATTTTACGGTCTTCACGGTCCAAAGTCAAAATAACAGCGTCAACCATATCTCCAACTTTCACGAAATCTTGAGCCGAACGTAAGTGTGTTGACCATGACATTTCAGAAACGTGGATTAAACCTTCTACACCTTCAGCAACTTCAATAAAAGCTCCGTAATCAGCAATAACAACTACTTTTCCTTTAACTTTATCGCCAATGTTCAAGTCTGCAGAAAGTGCTTCCCATGGGTGTGCGTTCAATTGTTTCAATCCTAATTGAATTCTAGTTTTTTCGTCATCGAAATCAAGAATTACAACGTTTAATTTTTGGTCTAATTCAAGAACTTCACTTGGGTGATTGATTCTTGACCAAGAAAGATCAGTTATGTGAATCAATCCATCAACTCCACCTAAGTCAATAAATACACCATAAGAAGTAATGTTTTTAACAACACCTTCTAGTACTTGACCTTTTTGTAATTGACCGATAATTTCCTTTTTCTGAACTTCGATATCTGCTTCGATAAGCGCTTTGTGTGAAACAACAACGTTTTTAAATTCGTGATTAATTTTCACAACTTTAAATTCCATCATTTTGTTTACATAAACGTCATAATCTCTAATTGGTTTAACGTCAATTTGAGAACCTGGCAAGAACGCTTCGATTCCGAAAACGTCAACAATCATTCCACCTTTAGTTCTACATTTTACAAAACCTGTAACAATTTCTCCTGTTTC
>JAYTMQ010000132.1:0-24452 GCA_043728355.1 Bacteroidota bacterium | reverse complement strand
TAATGAACTAAACTCAAATTCAGTTACCGAGGAATTCTCGGCAACTGCATCAGACGGAAAAAAATACAAAACAAAATTCTACAATCTAGACGCAATAATTTCGGTTGGTTACAGAGTAAATTCATCAAAAGCAACACAATTCAGAATTTGGGCAACACAAACATTGCGAGAATATATTGTTAAAGGTTTTGTTTTAGATGATAACCGATTAAAACAAGGACAAGCACTTTTCGGAAAAGATTATTTTAGAGAATTGCTCCAAAGAGTCCGTTCCATTCGTGCCAGCGAGCGAAGAATTTACCAACAAATCACAGATATTTTTGCAGAATGCAGCATCGATTATGATAAAAATTCAGAAACCACCAAAATGTTTTTTGCAACCGTTCAAAACAAATTTCATTTTGCGATTTCTGGAAATACGGCTGCCGAAATAATCTATAAAACTGCCAATAATTCATCAAAAAATATGGGATTAACCAATTGGAAAAATGCTCCAGAAGGTCGTGTTTTAAAACAAGATGTTATTATTGCCAAAAATTATTTACAAGAAAAAGAAATTAAACAACTTGAACGAACCGTTACAGGATATTTTGATTATATAGAAGGGTTAATTGAGCGTCAAAATACTTTTTCGATGATACAATTATCCGAAAGTGTCAATAAATTTCTAGATTTCAATGATTACAAAATTTTAATCGGAAACGGAAAAATTTCTAAATTAACAGCCAATAAAAAAGCATTAAACGAATATGAAATCTTTAATAAAACACAAAAAATAATATCAGATTTCGACAAACAAATTAAAAAATTAGAATAATATAAATCCGCAAAAATCAGTTAAATCTGTGTCATCTGCGTTCAAAAAATAATTATGTCAGAAGCATACGTCAAACAAGAAATAAAAAATAACATCGCAACCATCGAGTTTTTTCATCCAGAACAAAACTCTTTGCCGAGCGATTTATTAAAAAAATTAGCAGAAACAATTACCGAAGTTGGAAATAATCCCGATGTAAAAGTAATTATTTTGCAAAGTGGCGGTGAAAGAACTTTTTGCGCCGGAGCCAGTTTTCAAGAACTCATTTCGATTGACAATGCCGAAACAGGAAAAGTATTTTTCTCTGGATTTGCCAATGTAATAAACGCAATGCGAAAATGTCCGAAATTCATCATTGGTCGCATTCAAGGAAAAACTGTTGGTGGCGGAGTAGGAATTGCCGCTGCAACCGATTATTGTATGGCAACAAAATTCGCATCAATAAAATTATCCGAACTCAATGTTGGAATCGGACCATTTGTGGTCTCGCCAGCCATCGAACGCAAAATGGGCGTTTCGGCAATGTCACAAATCGCAATTGATGCCAATAATTTCTATGATGCCAATTGGGCAAGAGAAAAAGGATTGTTCGCCAATGTTTACGAAAGTATCGAAGAATTAGATAGTGAAGTTCAAAAATTTGCTGAGCATTTATGCAGCTACAATCCAGAAGCGATGATCGAAATGAAAAAAGTTTTCTGGCGAGGAACCAATGATTGGGACAATTTGTTAGCCGAAAGAGCATCAATTAGCGGACGATTGGTTTTGTCTGATTTCACAAAAGAAACGTTGAAAAGTTATTCATAGAGACGTTGCAATGCAACGTCTATGCTAAATTGCAATGTAAAGTGTGTAAAGAGAAATATGATAAAAATATGATTTACGAATTCAAAGGATTTATTCCAGTTATTCACGAAAGTAGTTTCGTACATCCTCAAGCCGCAATTACTGGTAACGTAATTATTGGAAAAAATGTGTATGTTGGTCCAGGCGCTGCAATTCGAGGCGATTGGGGCGAAATTATTATAGAAGACGGTTGTAATGTACAAGAAAATTGCACCATTCATATGTTTCCAGGGAAATCAATGATATTGAAAGCAGGCGCACACATTGGTCACGGTGCGATTATTCACGGTGCCAATATTGGAGCGAATTGTCTAGTTGGAATGAACGCTGTTATTATGGATGATGTAAATATAGGTGACGAATGTATTGTTGGCGCATTAAGTTTCATCAAAGCAGGAATGCAAATTCCAAATCGAAAAATTGTCGTCGGAAATCCTGCAACAATAATCAAAGACGTTTCTGATGGAATGATCGATTGGAAAACCAAAGGAACAGCATTATATCAAAAATTACCAAGCGAATGTTTCGAAAGTTTGAAAGTTGTTGAACCATTGCGAGAAATTCCACAAAGCAGACCAACGCAAGAAGCGTTTTATGAAATATTTAAAAAATGATTGGTACAGACGTTGCAATGCAACGTCTGTACTTCAAAATAATAAAAAATGCCAATAACAGAATTCAAAATGCCCAAAATGGGCGAAAGCATATCCGAAGCAACGATAATTTCGTGGTTAAAAAACGTTGGCGATTTTGTGAATGCCGAAGAAATTATTTTAGAAATAGCCACCGATAAAGTCGATAGCGAAGTTCCATCGCCAGTTTCTGGTGTGATTACAGAAATTCGTTTTCAAAAAGACGATATTGTTGGTGTCGGTGAAGTTTTGGCGTTGATAAATCCCACCCCAGCCCTCCCAAAGGTAGGGAGTCCAATTTTGGTAGATAAAAATAATATTGAAAAAGTCAATGTTTCTGTCTCATCGAGCGCAGTCGAGATGAAAAACCCAAAACCCAAAACTCAAAACTCAGAACACTCTACTTTCATTTCTCCTTTAATAATTTCAATTGCCCAAAAGGAAAATTTATCTATAGAAGAATTACAAAATATTCAAGGTTCTGGAGCAGAAGGAAGAATTCAAAAAAGCGATGTTTTCAACTATTTAAAAAATAGAAAACATCCATTACAAAGCGTTCCTCAACCTACAATCCCCAACCCAAAACCTACAACCTATAATCCGCCTAAAATCAATTTCGTCGAAGGAAAAGACAGCATTGTCGAAATGGATCGAATGCGCAAAATGATTGCCGATCATATGGTTTATTCCAAGCAAACATCGCCACACGTAACTTCTTATATCGAAATTGATGTTACCGATTTAGTGAATTGGCGCAACGAAAATAAAGATAAATTTCAAGAGAAATACAACGAAAAACTAACATTTACACCAATTTTTGTTGATGCCGTTGCAAAAGCAATTGTAGATTTCCCAATGATAAATGTTTCTGTTGATGGCAAGAAAATCATTGTTCACAAAGACATCAATATCGGAATGGCGACTGCATTACCTAACGGAAATTTAATTGTTCCAGTAGTGAAAAATGCTAACGAAAAATCATTATCAGAATTAGCAAAAACAGTCAATCATTTAGCCGATGCTTCACGAAACAATAAATTAAAACCCGAAGAAGTTCAAGGAAGTACATTCACGATTTCGAATGTTGGCACTTTCGGAAGTTTAATGGGAACACCAATTATCAATCAACCCGAAGTGGCGATTTTAGCACTCGGAATTATAAAAAAACGTCCAGAAGTAATCACAACTTCCAAAGGCGACGAAATTGCCATCAGAAGTATGATGTATCTTTCACTTTCTTTTGATCATCGAGTGGTTGACGGATTTCTTGGTGGCTCATTTTTACGAAAAATTGGAGATTATTTAGAAAATCCAAAATTCGAAAAGTTCAATTAAAATATTAGGTCACAAGATCCATTTTAATTTGTGAAAATTTGTGGAATTTGTGGTAAAAAAATAAATTATTATACATTTATATGTCATACAATATAAAAATCACTAAAATTTCTGAATCAAAAGTTGCTCAAGTCGATATCAATAATATTACAATGGGAAACGCATTTTCTGACCATATGTTTATTTGCGAATATCAAAATGGCGAATGGCAAAATCCAAGAATTGAACCTTTGGAAATGATTCCAACACATCCAGCAGCAATGGCTCTACATTACGGTCAAGCAATTTTCGAAGGAATGAAAGCTACAGTAGGAAAAGATGGAACACCATTATTATTCCGTCCTAACGAAAATGCCAAACGTTTAAATTTTTCTGCTAACCGAATGGGAATGCCAAATTTTCCTGAAGACTTATTTGTAGAAAGTCTCAAAAAATTTGTCGATTTAGAACGCAATTGGATTCCAACATCAGATGGAAGTTCGTTGTATTTGCGACCTTTTATGTATGCCGATGAAGCATTTATTGGAATGCGTGCCGCAACAAGTTTCAAGTTTATTGTAATGGCATCGCCGGCAGGACCATTTTTTAGCAAACCAATAAAACTATATGCCGAAACAAAGTATGTTCGAGCAGTAAATGGTGGCACTGGCGAGGCAAAAGCCGCCGGAAATTATGCTGCGGCAATTCGTCCAACAGAATATGCCAAAGCCAAAGGTTATGACCAAGTTCTTTGGTTAGATTCGCAAGAATTTGAACACATTCAAGAAGTTGGAACTATGAATATTTTCTTTAAAATAGACGGAAAATTCATCACGCCCGATTTATCTGGTTCAATTTTATCTGGAATTACCAGAATGTCTGTTATCGATGTTTTGCGAGACAAAGGTTTTGAAGTGACTGAACGTCCAATTACAATTTCCGAAATTAAACTTGCCTCAATTCGAGGAACTTTAGAGGAAGCATTTGGAGCAGGAACAGCCGTTGGAATTGCAATGATTGAAGAAATCGGAAACAATGATTTTACTATTAATTTTCCAAAAGAAAATCCTGTTTCGAAAATTATTGCTTCAACGTTAAACGATATTAAATTACAAAAAACCGAAGATAAATTTGGTTGGATTGTAGAAGCGAAATAATTTATAAACTTATTAGGTTTTTAAAACCTGTTAGGTCTAAATTTGAATTAAAATGTTAGATAAAAAAATACTCGAAAAAGCCTTTTCAACAATGGCAACAGCCAAGGCTATGTCTGAATTGTATGAAGAAAACTTCAAAATAGTTTCTAAATACGTGCATGCAACCTCGCGCGGACACGAGGCGATTCAGATTGCGGTTGCCATGCAATTATTGCCACAAGATTATGCCTTTCCGTATTATCGCGATGATGCAATTTTGCTGGGAATAGGAATGCAACCCTACGATTTGATGTTGCAATTAATGGCAAAAAAAGACGATCCATTTTCTGGTGGACGCACCTATTATTGTCATCCAAGTTTAAAAGATACTGATAAACCTAAAATTCCGCATCAATCTTCAGCAACGGGAATGCAAGCAATCCCCGCAACTGGTGCAGCGATGGGATTTTGGTATAAAGAAATCCTCACCCCAACCCTCTCCAAAGGAGAGGGAGAAGGAATTGAAAAACCAATAGTAGTTTGTTCCCTTGGTGACGCATCGGTTACTGAAGGCGAAATTGCCGAAGCGTTTCAAATGGCTGCATTAAAGCAATTGCCTATTTTGTATTTAGTGCAAGATAATGGCTGGGATATTTCGGCAAATGCTGCCGAAACTCGTGCGCAAAACGCCTTTGAATATGCTAAAGGTTTTCATGGTCTTGAGGCTATAACAATTGATGGAGCCAATTTCGAAGAAAGTTTTTTGACGATTCAAAAAGTTATTGAAACTATAAGAAAAGAGCGACGACCATTTTTGGTTCACGCCAAAGTTCCGTTGTTGAATCATCATACATCGGGCGTTCGAATGGAATGGTATCGCGATGATTTGGACGAAGCAAGAAGTCGAGATCCTTATCCGGTTTTGATAAAACAAATGCTGAATGCTGGATTTACCAATGAAGAAATTCGAGAAATTGAAAAAATTGCAAGAACCAAAGTTCAAGCCGATTTTGATCGAGCGCAATTGGCAGAAGATCCAAAACCTGAAGATTTATTTACACACGATTTTGCCCCAACACCAATTACAGATGAAGTTGGCGAACGCAATCCGGCAAGAGATGAAAAAGTAGTGATGGTCGATTGTGCACTTTTTGCAGTCGAAGAATTGATGCGAAAACACCCAGAATGTTTGCTTTATGGACAAGATGTTGGCGCAAGGCTAGGAGGCGTTTTTAGAGAAGCAGCAACTTTGGCTCAGAAATTTGGTGATGATCGTGTTTTTAATACGCCAATTCAGGAAGCGTTTATTGTGGGTTCGACAGTCGGTATGTCTGCTGTTGGTTTGAAACCAATTGTTGAGGTTCAATTTGCCGATTACATTTGGCCTGGTTTGAACCAATTGTTTACCGAAGTCAGTCGCTCTTGTTATTTATCGAACGGAAAATGGCCTGTAAGTATGATTTTGCGTGTTCCGATTGGTGCTTATGGAAGCGGTGGTCCTTATCATTCGTCTTCAGTAGAAAGTGTTTTGACTAATATTCGTGGTATAAAAATTGCCTATCCGAGCAATGGTGCCGATTTAAAAGGACTGATGAAAGCAGCCTACTATGACCCAAATCCTGTTGTGATTTTGGAACATAAAGGACTGTATTGGAGCAAAGTAAAAGGCACTGATGCAGCCAAAGTCAATGAACCTAGCGAAGATTATATTTTACCTTTCGGTAAAGCGAATGTTGTTCAAGAAATATGGGAACAAGAAACCGATGAAACTATTTCGATTATCACATACGGAATGGGAGTTCATTGGGCATTGAATGCATCGGTAGATATGAAAAACCAAGTCGAAATTATCGATTTAAGAACTTTGTATCCGCTGGATGAAGAAGCCATTTTTAAATCTGTTCGAAAAACCAAAAAATGTTTGGTAGTAACCGAAGAACCAACAAATAATTCCTTTGCAAGAAGTTTGGCAGGATTAATTCAAGAAAAATGTTTCCGAAATCTCGATGCGCCAGTTATGGTTATTGGGTCAGAGAATATGCCAGCAATTCCGTTGAATAGTGTTTTGGAGTTTACAATGATTCCAAATGTGGATAAAGTTAGGGCTAAGATTTTGGCGTTGTTGGAATATTAATATCTATAAAATTATTCTTTAAAATAAAAAAGGGCTGTCAATAAATAATTGACAACCCTAATAAAAAAAAAACTACTAACTTTTTTCTGATACAAATATAAGTAGTCTATAGAATCTGGATATACGTATAAATACGTATATTTAAAATTTTAACTAAAAAATTATTTGTGGAAATTCTACTTGAAGTTTTAATATTTTTTCTTTAATTTTCGTTTTTAACTCTTGGTTTAATATAGAATTTGGGTTGATAGGTTTGTGATTAATCATTTTTTGAATCGAACAAATTTCATTCATTGTTGAATTAATTTCTTTTGAAAAATGTGTTTCTGAAAAACGTTCCCAAACATAATCAATAGCTGTTTGATTTGGGTGTAACATATCTTCTTTATAAAAACGATAATCTCGAAGTTCATCTAGAATTATTTCGTAACTGCAAAAATATTCAGCTTTTAGATTGTAGTTTTCAGTTTGTAAGTGCTGGTAGATGGCAGTTATTAAATTTGATTTGCTAACATTATTCTCTACAAAACCATCTTTAATATGTCTTACTGGAGAAACCGTAAAAATAAATTTTACATTTTTATTTATAGAATTAATTAATGAAATGGTTTTTTCTATTGATTTTTGAGTAATCTCTTGCGATAATAATTCTTTAGTAAAAAAATTTTGAGGTATTTTATGACAATTAGCAACAATTTGATTGGTCTCGATGTTTCGATATACCCATGAAGTTCCATAAGTAATAATAAAATGTGATAATTTTGCAAATTGAATATTTGAATTTTTTAGAATTTGATTCAAATTTTTTAGAAAAACATCTTTATCTGTGTGACTCAATTGAGAATGAATTTCGAAACAATGCCATAATTCGTTGTGATAAAAAACATCTTTTTCTGTAAAAAATTCTTGATAGACAATTCGTTCAACAATTCGTTCAATCGAAATAACATTAAATATTATTCCGAAAGGATTGACCATATTTTGAAACTTGAAATAATCGAATTTCTCTGCTATATTTTCAGCAAAACAAGAACCTAATGACATAATTCGAGAATTATAATCTATTGGAAAATTGCTTTTTGTGATTGGAACTGGAATTGTAAATTGCATTTTTTTGTTGTAAAACACAAAAATACAAAAATTAGTTATGATTTAACATTCCAAAAACTAAATCAAATTCTTATTTCTTACTTTTGTATTTATTAGAAAAATATACTAAATGAATTTATTATACAGTTATTTAAAAAAACACAAAAGCTTGTTGTTTTTTGCATTATTAATGGCAACTATAAACATTTGCTTTAGCTTGTCAGATTCGGTAATAACTGGAAAATTAATGCAAGATTGTGGTGTTGGAATTTCAAAATACAAAGGCAATGAAACTGGTTTTATTAAATCTGTTGTGTTTTGGTTAGGTTTGTCTTTAGGTGCGGCAATGATTTCAAGATTGTCTAAAAATTTTCAAGATTATTTTACCAATATTGTCATTCAAAGAACTGGTGCAGAAATGTATACTGACGGAATAAAAAAATCGCTAGACTTGCCTTATGAAGATTTTGAAGACCAACGAAGCGGCGAAACTTTAAGTAGATTACAAAAAGTTAGAACCGATTCAGAAAAGCTTATTACTTTATCCATTTCGTTAGTATTTCAGACAATTGTTGGGTTTGTTTTTGTAATTATTTACATTTCAAGTATTGATTATAGAATTTCGTTTATATTCTTGATTGCAGCACCAATTATTGCAGTATTAAGTTCGTTTTTAGGTAAAAAAATAAAAGTTATTTCTCGTCGAATTGTTAATCAAACAACATCACTCGCTGGTTCAACTACAGAAAGTTTACGAAATATTGAACTTGTAAAAAGTTTAGGATTAACACAACAAGAGGAAATCCGATTGAACAACAATACTCAAAAAATTCTTGGTCTCGAATTACAAAAAATCCGATTTATTAGAAGTTTGAGCTTTATTCAAGGCACAACTGTTCATTTCTTGAGAACTTGTGTGGTTTTTGCTTTGTATTATTTCTTGTTTGGTGATAAAATTTTGGTCGACGATTTATTGACAATGGTGTTTTTTACGTTCTTTATATTTGGACCTTTGCAAGAATTAAGTTCGTTTATCATAGTTCAAAATGAAACAAAAGTATCGTTAGAAAATTTTCAGAATTTATTAGATGCAAAATCAGAATACCGACCAACAAACCCCAAACATATTGCCAAAATTGAATCTTTGCATTTTGACAATGTGAGTTTCAAACATAAATCTGCTAAACAACCTGCTGTAGAAAATATCAATTTTAACATCAAAAAAGGCGAAACCGTTGCTTTTGTTGGTCCATCTGGCGCAGGAAAAACAACTTTGGTTAAATTATTGGTTGGATTGTATCCGCCCGCGCAAGGTCAAGTTTTGTATAATTCTATAAATTCAAGTGAAATAGATTTGTTGGATTTGCGACAACAATTAGGATTTGTTACCCAAGATGCTCAATTATTTTCAGGTACAATTCGTGAGAATTTATTGTTCGTTAAACCTAATGCAACCGACGAAGAATTGATTGATGTTTTGCATCGTGCAAGTTGCGAAACTTTGTTAAAACGTGCCGAAGATGGATTAAATTCTACTATAGGCGAAGGCGGCATAAAAGTTTCGGGTGGCGAAAAGCAACGACTTTCAATTGCAAGAGCAATTTTAAGAAATCCAAATTTATTGATTTTTGATGAAGCAACTTCTGCTTTGGATTCTATTACCGAAGAAGAAATTAATTCCACAATTCGTAGCATTTCTGATCAAAACCGAATCACGGTTTTAATTGCACACAGACTTTCAACTATTATGCATGCTGATAAAATTTTTGTTTTGGAACAAGGAAAAATAATCGAACAAGGAAAACACGATGATTTATTGACAGAAAAAGGTTTGTATTATGCCATGTGGAGACAGCAAATTGGAGAGAGAAAATAATTCTAGATTGTAGAGCAATGATTTTGACACGAGAGTTTTACTCGAATCGGCGAAGCATTTCAGATTAAAAATCAATCCTCTAATCCAGAAATACTAATTTCGGTTAAAAAAAATTTAACTTCTTCTTCAGTTGGTGGATTTAGAATGAGAAAGATAACTTCTTCCGAATAATTTATTCCTTTGAAATAGCCAAGTTGCATCTTGAATAATTTTTGTGAAAACATTTCTCCAAAAAGTTCAGTTTCTTTTGTTGCAATTTCATTTACCGAATAAAAATCTTTCAGAATAAAATACAAATCTAAGTAATCTTTCCATTTTGCTCGTCGTCCAAGTGCAAATGCTTTCATTGCAGCAAGTGTCAATAAATCCGGCATTTTTATAACACCTTTTATTTCAGCATTTGTTGGAAGTTTATGTGGAAATGAAAAAAAAGTAAATTTAACTTGATTGATGATAAGATTTAATTGTTCGTAATTTTCATATCCAAATTTATATCCAAATTTAGAGGCAATTACTTTCTTGTAAATATCATTTTTACGTAAATCGGATAGTTTGAATAAATCAAAATCAATCGATTCTCGATGACCAATATGTAAGGCAATGGCAGTTCCGCCAACCAAATAATATTCTCGTTTGAAGAGAGAAATCATTGGTAAAAGTTCAACTTGTTCTTTACTTAAAATTTCAAGATGCATATTTGGTTACTATTAATCCTAAATAATTATAAATTTCAGGCATATAATTACCGATTTTTCTATCGGTTATTCCGTCGTAAACTGTTTTTAATTCTTGATAACCAATTATTTTAATTAAATCTTTTACATCTTGCCAAGTACCATAATTGAAAATAAATTCCACCAAAACTTCATTCCCAATATTAGGAATGGCTTCTTTTTTGATGTACCAAAAAAGATGGGCGTTTTTTTCGATGAATTCGGCTCTTGTCATGACATAAAGATATGAAAATTATTTCACAAATGCAACAGCATTTTCTAATGCTTCTTTAATTCCAGACACATTTTTCCCTTTTCCAGATGCGAAAAACGGTTGTCCGCCACCGTTTCCGTCAATATATTTCCCTAATTCTTTGATAACAACATTGGCATTTAGACTTTTTGATGCTACCAATTCTTTAGAAATATAACAATGAATATTCGGCAAATTATCTTCTAAAGAAGCCAAAACTACAAACGAATTTTCTTTTGAAGTTCCTAAAGCCAGCGTCAAATCTTTGGTTGAGCTCATACTCAAATCTACTTGTTTTACTAGAAAATTAATTCCGTTAACGACTTCAAATTCAATAACTAAATTATTTTTTAAACCATCGATTTTTTCTTTTAATAATTGTTCGATTTGTTTCTTTAGTTTTGCATTATCATCTTGCAAAGAATTTACTGCTTTTAGAACATCTTGTGGATTTTTCAAAACATTTTTAACTTCGTCTAAAGTTGTTTCTTGCAATGCAAAATGCGTTTTCACAGCATCGCTAGTTATGGCTTCGATTCTACGAATTCCTGCAGCAACTGCTCCTTCTGAAATGACTTTGAAATGCCAAATTTCAGCAGTATTTTTCACGTGAATGCCACCACACAATTCCATACTTTCGCCAAATTTAATAGCTCGAACATTATCGCCATATTTTTCGCCAAACAATGCCATAGCACCTTCTTCCAACGCTTGTTTTATTGGAATACTTCGTCTTTCAATTAATGGCAATTGCTTTTGAATCATTGCATTCACAAAATTCTCGACTTCAAGTAATTGTTCATCGGTAACTTTCGAGAAATGCGAAAAGTCAAATCGTAAATTATTTGGGTTGACCAAACTTCCTTTTTGCTCCACGTGCGTTCCTAAAATGGTTCTCAGAGCCAAATGCATCAAGTGTGTTGCTGTATGATTTCGTGAAGATAAATCCCTTAAATCGATATTAACTTTTGCTGAAAAACTAGCATTTACATTTTCTGGTAAACGTTTTGCAAAATGCAAAATTAGGTTATTTTCTTTTTTTGTATCTAATATTTCTATGGATTCATTTGCAGAAACTAATGTCCCTTTATCGCCAACTTGTCCGCCACCTTCTGGATAAAATGGTGTTGCATCTAAAACAATTTGATATAAAACGCCGTCTTTTTTAGAGTCGATTTTTCGGTAACGAGTAATTTTTACATCATTTGCTGAAAAGTCATAACCTACAAATGTTTCTGTATTTCCTTCGACCAAAATTGTCCAATCATCAGTTGACATTTCTGACGCTGCTCGAGAACGAGTTTTTTGTTTTTGTAATTCTGATTCAAATTCTTCTTCGTCATATGAATATCCTTTTTCACGAAGAATCAAAGCTGTTAAATCTCTAGGAAAACCAAATGTGTCATACAATTCAAAAACAACTTTTCCAGAAATGATATGCGATTTAAAATCTTTTCTTTTTTCTTCAGTTAAATGTGCATAAGCACCAAGTTTATGTGCTTCAACTGCATTATTTAATAGAATAATTCCTTGGTCTAAAGTTCTCAAAAACGACGCTTCTTCTTCACGAATTACGTTGGTTACTAATTGTTGCTGCGCTTTTATTTCTGGGAAAAATTCTCCCATTTGATGCGCCAAAACTTCTACCAATTTATTAATAAATGGTTCTTTGGTGCCCAAAAATGTAAAGCCGTAACGAATCGCTCGACGCAAAATTCTACGAATTACATAACCTGCGCCAGTATTTGAAGGCAATTGACCATCAGCAATTGCGAATGCAACTGCACGAACGTGATCTACGATTACTCGAATGGCAATGTTGGTTTTGTTTTGTTCATCATGTAGTGACAAGTCGCGAGTTGTCACTACGTCATCTCGGGTATATTTAAATCCTGTGATTTCCTCAACTTTTTTAATCAATGGTGTAAAAACATCAGTATCATAATTCGATGTTACACCTTGCAAAGCCATACACAAACGCTCAAATCCCATTCCGGTATCGACGTGTTGCGCTGGTAATTTTTCTAATGAACCATCGGCTTTACGGTTGAATTCCATAAAAACATTATTCCAAATCTCGACAACTTGTGGGTGATCGTTGTTGACCAAACTTTTGCCTGAAACTAATGCTTTTTCTTCGTTAGAACGAATGTCAACGTGAATTTCTGAACACGGTCCACAAGGTCCTTGGTCGCCCATTTCCCAAAAATTGTCTTTTTTGTTGCCAAGAATAATTCGGTCTTCGTCGATTAAAGTTTTCCAAATATCCCAAGCTTCTTGGTCAAATGGAACATTGTCTTCTTTGCTGCCCTCAAAAACAGAAACGTACAAATTTTCTTTTGGAATTTTATAAACTTCTGTCAACAATTCCCAAGCCCAAGCAATAGCATCTTTCTTGAAATAATCGCCAAATGACCAATTTCCTAGCATTTCGAACATCGTGTGGTGATAAGTATCAAAACCTACATCTTCAAGATCGTTATGTTTTCCTGAAACCCGCAAACATTTTTGAGTATCAGCAATTCGTTGTGATTTTGGCGTTCCGTTTCCTAGAAAAAATTCTTTGAACTGCGCCATTCCTGAATTGTTAAACATCAAGGTTGGATCGTCTTTCAAGACAATTGGTGCCGATGGAACGATTAAATGTCCTTTGGATTCGAAAAATTTTAGAAATTGCTTGCGTATTTGGGTTGAAGTCATTTATAAGTATTTTTTTTATAATTAATTTGGTAAACGCCCCAGATTGAAGTGAAAAGCCTTTTGAAATTTCGAGTCAATTTTTGTTTTTTTAAATAGCGACTCCCGACACTTCGGGAGAAGCTCATTTTAAAAATTACAAAAATGGCTCGAAACGATAAAGCTTGTAACGAAAAGCTGGATTGGGCAACAAATAAACAAAATATAAATTTTTAATGTTTTATTTCGGTTAAATATTTTGTTACTTTGTGTATACAAATGCAAAAATAGGGTTTTTTAAAGAAATGGCAAAAGTTAAATATTATTACGATTCAGAAAATCTGGCTTACAGAAAGATAAAAACAAAAAAATCTAAGAAAATTGGTTACATCGCTTTATTTTTGTTAGCCTCGGCTTTGTTCGGATTTTTAGGATTTTTAGCTTTATTGAATTCGCCTTTTTTTGTAACACCAAAAGATAAAATTCAAGCACGAGAAATTGAAAATTTGAAAACCCGTTATGCAATTTTAAACAAAAAAATGGATTTGATTGACGAAGTGGTTGATAATCTTGAAGATAGAGATAATAATTTGTACAGAATTTATTTCAATGCCAATCCGATTGGTGATGAAATTAGAAAATCGGGAATTTCAGGTAAAAATCGTTACAAAGAACTCGAAGGTTTCAATAATTCTGATTTGGTCATGAATACTTCAAAAAGAGTGGATGTTTTGGTAAAAGAATTGGTAGTTCAGTCAAAATCATTAGATCAAATTTTGGTATTAGCCAAGACTAAAGAAAAATTATTATCAGCAATTCCAGCAATTCAGCCTGTTCGTAATGAAAATTTAAAAAGAATGGCATCGGGTTTTGGATTTAGAAGTGATCCATTTACTAAAATCACAAAAATGCACAACGGTATGGATTTTACGGCACCTACTGGTTCACCAATATTTGCCACAGGCGACGGAATTATTGACCGCGCTGATGCAGCTGCTTCAGGATTTGGAAATCACGTAATTATAAAACACGGTTTTGGCTACGAAAGCCTGTATGCACATTTGAGTCAATACAATTGTCGTCCGGGTCAAGTTGTAAAACGCGGCGATATTATTGGATATGTTGGCAGCACTGGGCGTTCGCAAGGACCACATTGTCATTATGAAGTTCACAAAGACGGAGCAGTTGTCAATCCGTTGAATTTTTATTATGGAAATATTTCGGCGGCAGAATATATTGCGATTTCGAAAATTGCTAATCAAGAAAATCAATCGTTTGATTAGTATTTTTAGATTTTAGACAAGAGACATTTATACTTTAGACTTTTATACCTTAATATATGCACTTAGATTTAACAGAAAATAAAAGATATTATGGCATTGGCGAATTGGCAAAAGCATTTGATGTAAATGCGTCACTTATTCGTTTTTGGGATGCTGAATTTGATATTCTAAAACCTAAAAAAAATGCTAAAGGCAACAGAATGTTTACTCTTGAGGATGTTAATAATCTTAAATTGATATATCATTTAGTCAAAGAACGAGGTTTTACACTCGATGGAGCAAGAACGCATCTTAAAGAAGGCAAAAAGAAGACTTTAGATAAATATGAAATTATTAACAAATTAGAAAGTGTCAAGGCACAGTTGTTGAGAATTAAACTAGAGTTATAGATTTTTTTAAATACTATATTTAGATTTATAGACTTTAGATTTTTGAATAACGATTAATTATAAAACAAATAACAATTAACTTTTAAAATAAACAAAAAATGGACTTTAAAAAACTTTTGCCAATCGGAATCATTATCGGATTAATTGTAGTTATAGCTTTTTGGGTAATGGGCGTAAAAAACAACGCACTAGGGTTTAATCAAGCTTCAGAAAAAGAATGGGGAAATGTGCAAACAGCCTACCAACGTAGAAATGACTTAATTGACAATTTAGTAAAAACCGTAAAAGGTGCAGCCGATTTCGAAAAAGGAACTTTAACAGCTGTTGTCGAAGCACGTGCAAAAGCTACATCTGTAACAATTGATCCAAAAAATATTACTGCCGAACAATTGCAACAATTCAATCAAGCGCAAAGTGGCGTAACTAGTTCATTATCAAAATTATTGGTTTCTGTCGAAGCGTATCCGCAACTTCGCGCAACCGAAAGTTTTATGAAATTACAAGATGAATTGGCAAGCACCGAAAACCAGATTTTGACTGCAAGAACTCGTTTTAACGAATCGGTTCAAAATTATAATAGTTATATTTTAAAAGTTCCACAAAGTATGTTTTTAGGAAGTTACAAAGAGAAAGTTTATTTTCAAGCAGTTGCTGGCGCAGATAAACCAGTTGAAGTGAAATTCTAATTTTTTAATCAATTTAGAGATGCACGGCAGTGCATCTTTACTGTAAAAACTTTTAGTAATAATGAAAGACACAATTAAAAATCCAAAAATTATAATCGATAATTCTTTAGAGAAATATCGCGGAATAGTTTTGTTTCCAGAAAAACTGGTTAAAGCAAATAAAATGCTTGAAAATTCAAAATTACCTGAAAGTCTTTTAAAACAAATAAAAGAATCCAAAAATCTGTGAAATCTGTGTCAAACTAAAAAATATGTCAAAAGTAGAAGATTTTTTAACCCAAGCCGAAGAACAAGAAATTGTTCAAGCTATTTGCGAAGCAGAAAAAAATACTTCGGGAGAAATTCGTGTGCATCTCGAAAAAACTACTACAATTTCTGCCGAAAATCGTGCTGTCGAGGTTTTCAATCAACTTGAAATGTATAAAACTAAAGATTCTAATGGCGTATTGATTTATGTAGCTGTTGAAAACAAACTATTTGCAATTTGTGGCGATTCAGGAATCGATAAAGTTGTTCCCAATGATTTTTGGGTTGCATCCAAACGAGTTATTGCTAATGATTTTCAACGAGGGAAATTCAAACAAGGATTAATCGATGGAATTCTTTTGGCTGGCGAACAATTGAAACATTATTTTCCTTACGAAAGCGATGATGTTAACGAATTATCTAACGAAATTTCAAAAGGATAAATGATTTTACTCAAAAAAATTAAATCGGTTTTCGTTCTAACAATTCTTAGTTTTTTGTTTGCACAAATGAGTTTTGGGCAATTCGAAATTCCCAAAAAACCAAGTTTTCAAACTTCGGTTTATGATTATGCCAATATTTTATCAGGCAATGAAAAGGCTCAATTAGAACAAAAACTTATTCGATATTCTGATTCGACAACTACTCAAATTGTAGTCATCACCATCGAAAGTTTGCAAGGCGAAGATGTGGCGATTTTGGCTCCGAAATGGGCACAAGAATGGGGAATTGGCGGTACAGAAAAAAACGATAATGGAGTAATTATTTTATTAGCAAAAGCCGAAAGAAAAATAAACATTTCTCCTGGTTACGGTCTTGAAGATAGATTAACCGCTGGAATTGGTGGACAAATTATCAGAAATGTAATTATTCCTGAATTCAAGGCTGGTAGTTTTTATAACGGACTTGATAAAGGAACCGACGAAATTTTTAAAGTCTTTACTGGCAAATACAAAGGTCAAAGAGCATCAGGAAAACAAGAAATATCACTTTTTAAAATATTTTTTATAATCGCTATTTTTATAATTTTCATGATTATTGCTGCCAGAAATAATAAAAATAACAGCGGAAATTCGGGCAATCGCAGTGGCGGAATGAATATTTTGGACATGATTTTACTTAGTAGTCTTGGCAGAAGTTCAGGTGGATTTGGTGGTTCTTCAGGCGGAGGTTTCTCTGGCGGCGGAGGCGGATTTGGCGGTGGTTTCGGTGGAGGAGGTTTCTCTGGTGGCGGAAGTAGCGGTAGTTGGTAAGGTTTTAATTTTAGATATTGGATATCAAATTTTAGATATATCTTAATATAAGAACCCAAACTATAAATTTCAAGTTTATTGTTAGGGTTTTTATTTTGAATTTTATTCAAAAATAAACCCAAAAAGATTTTTTTGTAAGAGTTATTTACATTTTATTTGCAAAATATTTAACAAATACTTTATTACGAAAAAATTATTATTGGTTTTAAGTGCTTTTGCAATGTTTTTTGGTTCATGTTCGAAGAGTGAAGATGTAGCACCAGTTAGTGTTGATTCAAACCCAGTTGTTGCTTCAAATTTTTTGGTTTCTAAAATTATAACTACTTCTGTCGGGCAAACAGAAACAGAAAACATTACATATATCGGTAATAAATTGGTCGAAATAGCTTTTACAAATGGCGAAAAAACAAAATTCACATACACGGGGAATTTAATTACTAAAATTGAAGAATTTGACGGTACAACTTTAAATTCTATTGAAACATTAAACTACAATATTGATGGTAAATTGTCTTCTTATTTAGAAGTAAATTATTTTTCTCCTTTAGGCGGTGGACCAACAGGAAGAAAAGTAGAATATACTTATGATACCGCTGGTAATATTTTATTTACTACTTTCGATGGTTCTGCAACTTCGCAAACTAATCAATATAGTACTGGAAAAGCTATTATAACGCAAGGACAAATTACTAAAATTGAAGAATATATTCCAGCTAATACTATTAATAATTCTCCAGCGTACACTGCTACTGAAACAATTACTTATGACGATAAAATCTTTTCAGGAATAAATGTTATGGGTTTTAATAAAATAACCATGCAAGGAACTGAACTAGGATTTTATGGAGCTATTCATAACATACTTACGGTTACAAAAAAAAATGGTGCAGTTTTAGTTTCCACAGATGATTCCACTTATACTTACAACTCTAGTAACTTTCCAATTACAGAAAATAATATTTCTAAAAGTTATAATGCAAATGGTCAGGTTTTAAGTACTATCTCGTTAAGTAATCAAATTTTTTATTAAATAATATTTTAACTATTTCAAAATCCCTTTTCAAACCAATTTTTGAAAAGGGATTTTTTTAAATAAAATAAAAAAGCAAAAAGTAATTAATTAAACTAAACCAACAATATTAATTTATTTAACTTTGCCTAAATGTTTATTTAAAAACCATCTTTATGAAATATTATTTATTACTTTTTTTCTCAATTGCTTTAGAATCGGCAAATTGTCAATCAATTCTTTACAATGAAAACTTTGATAATATTGCAATAATGTTTAGTTCTGGAGGTTGGTCGCAGAACAACTTAAGTAATCCAGTTGGTAATGCAACGGGCATTTATGTTCAAGGTTTCACAGTAGGCAGTATTTCGCCTGCATATAATGGAATCGCAGATTCGTATATTACAACTAACTATCAATGTGGTGCAGGTGTCGCTACTTTAAGTAATTGGCTAATATCTCCTGTTTTAAATTTTCAAAATGGAGATGAAGTTTCTTTTTATACTTTGGCTTTTAATAATATTCAATATGCTGATCGTTTAGAATGCAGGTTAAGTACTAATGGAAGTAATGTAAATGTTGGTACAAATGAATTTAGTATAGGCGATTTTACTTCTAATTTAGTTACTGTAAATCCAAACTTAGATAATGTATCTTACCCTTCATTTTATTTAGGAAACCAAACTTGGACAAAATTTACGGGTATTGTATCTGGTTTATCAGGCACAACGGCGGGTCGAATTGGGTTTAGATATTTTGTAACAAATGGTGGTCCTTCTGGAACAAGAAGTTCGACTATTGGCATTGATGAATTTGTTGTAAATCGTCCATCTTTGTCGATTAATGGAAATGTTTTAAAAACTAAAGTTAGCATCTCGCCCAATCCAAGTGCCGACTTTATTAATATTAATTCAAATCATGATATTAATGCAACAATAACTATTATTGATATAATTGGAAAAGAAGTATTGACTGCAGTGATGAATTCAAGAAATTTAATGCTAGATATTTCAAAATTCTCAAAAGGATGTTATTCTGTAAAATTTACAGATATTTCGACTGGACTTATAAATATTGATAGAATTATAAAATATTAATATTCTTTCAAACAATATAACTATTTTTTATCACTACTGACCGACTAAAATGTTAAAATTACTTGTTTGTACATGAAAATAAGCAAGTTACACGGCAATTTTAAAAGCAGGGGTCGTTTTTCACGAAACCTCTTGAGAATTGAATATGACAAATAAAAAACTTTTTTTTCGTTATATACAATTCTAAACGAGTTGGAACAGTCAAAAGCATTACCTGTAATTCACTCAACATAGCCAAATATTAAACAATATATTTTAGTCGGTCAATAGTGATTTTTTATTAATAATAGGCGGATATAGACTTAAAATTCGGCTTACAAATTCGTTGATGTTTTTGTCTTTTCGATCGGTATTTTGAGTTAAATGACCTACACCTTCGCCTTGCCAAAACAATTCTTTTTTGCTAGAATCGATTAAATCTATAAGCAAAGTTCCCTCGGCAAAAGTAGAAACATTATTCATTCCGCCGCCCCAAAACATTGGGTTCCAACCGAAGCCCCAACCGTAACCAAAACCTGCGTTAAACTGGTTTACGTTGACTTGTTCACGTTCTTTGGTACTTATATTGATTAACATATCGGGTGTTTCGCTTTTCACGAAACCTTTTAAAGTCATTTGTTCATCGATTGATCGCATGATTCTTTTTTTGTCTAAATCGGATATTTCGACTTTATCAATTCCTGTTTTATAAAATGCATAAGTTTTAAATTTCGAAAAATCTACTTGCTTGTCATAATCTGAATTGATGTGAACGGCTTGACAAGAAACCAAAAATGTGAGTAAAATTAATAGCAAGAATTTTATAGTTTTCATAATGGTATTCTTAATAGGTTAATAATCAATAAAATTAAGCAAAATTTATTCCAAATTAAATAAGATTTTGTTAAATAATTGGTAGTATTTTTAGCCCAGATTGAAATGGAAAGCAAATTGGTTTGAAAATTTTTGGTTTTTGTTTTTTGAAATAACGACCAGCGGAAGTTCATTTCAAAAATTACAAAAACCGATTTTCAAAGCGATTTCTTGAAATGAAAAGCTGGATTAGCTTCTAAAAATTATTAATCAAGTCATCATTTACTAAGTTCGGAATCGTTACTTTCAATAAAGGTTCTGTTTCCATGGCACGTTTTATTGCGAAAATTGCACCTTCGTTTCGAGCCCAATTTCTTCTAGCAATTCCGTTGTTTACATCCCAAAAAAGCATCGATTGCAAACGTTTTGATGCTTCTAGTGAACCGTCTAAAACCATTCCGAATCCGCCGTTAATGACTTCACCCCAACCCACGCCACCGCCATTGTGAATAGAAACCCAGGTTGCACCACGAAAACTATCGCCAATTACGTTTTGAATCGCCATATCGGCTGTGAAACGCGAGCCATCATAAATGTTAGAAGTTTCTCGATAAGGCGAATCGGTGCCTGAAACATCGTGATGGTCTCGACCAAGAATGATGGTTTCGATTTCTTTGTTTTTTATGGCTTGGTTGAATGCTTCGGCAATTTTTACACGACCTTCAGCATCGGCATAAAGAATTCTTGCCTGAGAACCGACGACCAATTTGTTGACTTGAGCACCTTTTATCCATTGAATATTATCGGCCATTTGCTGTTGTATTTCTGGCGGAGAAGTTTGCATCATTTCTTCTAAAACATCACAAGCAATTTGGTCTGTTTTGGCTAAATCTTCTGGTTTACCCGAAGCGCAAACCCAACGAAATGGTCCAAAACCGTAATCGAAACACATTGGTCCCATAATATCTTGAACGTAACTCGAATATCTGAAATCGATTTTATTTTCTGCCATTATATCGGCATTTGCACGTGAAGCTTCAAGTAGAAATGCGTTGCCATAATCAAAAAAATAAGTTCCTTTTGCTGTATGTTTGTTTATTGCAGTTGTATGTCTGCGTAATGTTTTTTGGACTTCTTCTTTGAATTTTTCGGGATTATTTGCCATCAATTCATTTGATTCTTCGTATGAAAATCCAACTGGATAATAACCACCAGCCCACGGATTGTGCAATGAAGTTTGATCTGAACCTAAGTCAATCGTTATATTTTCAATATCAAAACGTTCCCAAACATCGACAACGTTTCCAAGGTAGGCAATTGAAACAATTTCACGATTGGCTATCGCCGATTTGACTCTTTCGACCAATTGATTTAAATCATCAAAAACTTCATTTATCCAACCTTGCGAATAGCGAATGTTAGTTATTTTAGCATTGACTTCGGCACAAACTGTCACGCAACCAGCAATGTTTCCTGCTTTAGGTTGTGCGCCAGACATTCCACCCAATCCAGATGTTACAAATAATCCGCCAGTTGGCGATTTTTTAATTTTTCTAAAACCATTTAAAACTGTAATTGTTGTACCATGAACAATTCCTTGTGGACCAATATACATGTAACTTCCTGCGGTCATTTGTCCGTATTGCGATACACCAAGTGCATTCATTCGTTCCCAATCATCTGGTTTAGAATAATTTGGAATTACCATTCCGTTAGTGACGACTACTCTAGGTGCGTCTTTGTGCGATGGAAATAATCCCATTGGGTGACCAGAATACATTGCTAAAGTTTGCTCTTCAGTCATTTCTGACAAATAGCGCATGGTTAATAAATATTGTGCCCAATTTGAGAATACGCCACCATTGCCACCATAAGTTATTAATTCGTGTGGATGTTGTGCCACTGCAGGGTCGAGATTGTTTTGAATCATCAACATAATGGCTTTTGCTTGTTCGCATTTGCCTGGATATTCTGATATTGGTCGTGCATACATATTGTAATCTGGACGAAAACGATACATATAAATGCGTCCATAAACTTTTAATTCTTCTGAGAATTCTAGAATCAATTCGGCGTGATGTTGTGGTTCGAAATAGCGTAATGAATTGCGTAAAGCTAGTTTTTTTTCTTCGTCAGAAAGAATTTCTTTGCGTTTGGGAGCATGATTTACATCTAGATCGTATGTTTTTTTGGGAGGAAGAATTGTTGGGATTCCGAGTTGTATTTGTTCTTTGAAAGTCATTTTAAGAATTGATTTTTGGAATATTTGATTAATCGAATCATCGAAAAATCAAATAATCTATTTCTTGATAGTATTTGTTTTTTTATCAAATCCAAACGGACAATGTCGGCAGCCACTTTTGCAACAATATCCACGATTGAGATGGTGTTTTTCTGTAAAACATTTGTAACCTTCGGGCGTGTAATAAAAATCTTCGCCTTCTATAAGTTTATTTTCTTTACTTTGTGAATTCATAAATACAAATTTATAACAAAATTCTAATGTTTTTAATTGTTTCTAAATATTTAATTCCGAAAGGTTATTCTGGTATGACTGTTTTTCCGTTTGTGATTCTCAAAGACAAAAGATACTTAAATAATAAAACAACAATTAACCACGAAAAAATACACATTCGCCAACAATTAGAGTTGTTGATTCTGCCATTTTACATTTGGTATTTTGGAAATTTATTTTATAATTATATCAAATACCGAGATTTTCAAAAAGCCTATCGCAATATTATTTTTGAAAGAGAAGCTTATGCAAATGACGAAGACCTTGATTATCTCAAATCAAGGTCTTTTTGGAGATTTTTGAAGTATTCAAAAAATTAGAAAATAACTTTTTTAGCAATCACAGAATCGTTTTCAAAAGTCGTTTTAATAATATAGATTTTATTGGATTTGAGTAGGTTATCTAAAACAAGATTTTTGGTATTTAGATTTTTGTATTCATCTATTTTTCTTCCAAGTAAATCAAAAATTTCAACTTTTTTGATATTTTGATTAACAGAAAACAATGTTAGTTTTTGACCAGTTGTAATTTTAAAATCATTTGATGTTTCGAACTGATTGATTGCTAGACTTGTGTTAGAATATTTCATTATAAATCGATCATTAAAAATTCCTATTTCACTTGTAAAGTTATATGGTGCCATTTTCATTTCGTGTGTAATGTTTAATAACTTGTCTTCAAGATAAATATTTTGACTTTCAAATAAACCATCGACGGTATTCAAAGCAATCTTATAATTGCCATTGGAAACAACATTAACGCCTAATTGCACTTCGTCATAAACTTCAAAAGGCAATGCTCGACCTTGAATAATAAGATTTTGATTGTCTTGAATAGAATAAATTTGAGTTGTGTTAGAAATGGCTAATGGTCCATCAAATAGATTGTCAATATTTTGGGTTGCGCCTTGAACATAACCCAAAAGTGTAGTTTCTGACAACATTGTTGTGTCATCGATTATGTCTAACCAAATTCTATGTCGCTCTAGATTAGTAAAATGCTGATTATTATTTTGGCTGTCAATTTGAATTGCATTTCTATAGAAATTGTTGTTTGCATAAGGCACGCCAACATTTAACCTCATTGCATTATTAAAAACAACATCAACACCAGTTAAATCTTGTGCTCCTTCGATTTTTTGTACCATAAAAGCTTGTCCAGATTTAATAATATCCGACGCGCCAGGAGTTGTGGTCCCAGTATAATTAACACCTAGATAATCTGATGAATTGTAATTATAAGTAAAATTTTGATAAAATGGACTAGCAATCAATGCTGGATTATTCAAGTGTCTCCATAAATATAAAGTTCCAATTAAATTACTAGCATTTGTTTGTAAAAACTGTAAACCATTTATTGCAGATGGGTATGGATTTCCTAACAAACTCCAGTTATCATCTGTAATACTCAAAGCAGAATTGGTGTAAAAAGAAGGTACTGTTGATGCAGTCATGTCGCCACGTTTTGCTTTTATTGTAATGTTTCCATTATTTGGAACACCGCTAAAAGTTGTCGCAATATTGGTTGCGGCCATTCCATAATTGCTAGAACCACGAACAATATATCCTTGACCAGTAATCATTGTAACGCCAGTTGCGTCGTTCCAATTTCCTAAACCACCATTGGCATTGGCTCCAATTGTGTTCCAAAGATATTTAGAACCCTGAATCGGAGTTGTATAAATAGTATTGATGTT
>JAYTMQ010000131.1:0-5790 GCA_043728355.1 Bacteroidota bacterium | reverse complement strand
ACATATCAAAAATAAGTCTTAAAAAACTTGTACATTTCAATAAAAAAATTATTTTTGCACAAAATTAAAATCTAAATAAGATGTATTGGACATTAGAATTAGCATCATATTTAAGCGATGCACCTTGGCCTGCTAACAAAGACGAACTTATTGACTACGCAATTAGAGCTGGAGCTCCTCTAGAAGTTGTAGAAAACCTACAATCTATTGAAGACGAAGGCGAAATATACGAATCAATGGAAGAAATTTGGCCAGATTATCCAACCGACGAAGATTATCTTTGGAACGAGGACGAATATTAAAATAAAACAATTGAAAAGTCTCCACAGAGGCTTTTTTTTTGTTTATTTTTACAAACATTATATAAATAAAGAAATTATACCGTATTATGAGTTTCATAAATAGCATTATCAAAGTTTTTGTAGGAGACAAATCTCAAAAGGATGTCAAAGCTACACAACCTTACATTAACAAAATCAAAGCAATAGAGCCAACAATTGCAGCACTTTCTAACGACCAATTGCGTGCTAAAACTGCAGAATTTAAAGAAAGAATCAAACAAGCTCGTTCTGAAAAAGATGTTAAAATTTCAGCATTACAAATCGAAGTTGAGGCTATCGAAGATATAGATGCTCGTGAAGATTTGTACAATGCAATCGATGGTTTGGAAAAAGAAGCATATGAAATTTCTGAAAAAACTTTGCTAGAAATTCTTCCAGAAGCATTTGCAGTTATCAAAGAAACTGCCAATCGATTCAAAAACAACACGCAAATTGTAGTTCAAGCAACCGAAAAAGACAGAGTTTTTTCTGCTGAAAAATCATACATAAACATTGTTGGAGATACTGCTGTTTGGGCAAATTCTTGGAATGCTGCAGGAAAAGAAATCACTTGGGATATGGTGCATTATGACGTCCAACTTATTGGTGGAATTGTTTTGCACGAAGGAAAAATTTCTGAAATGCAAACTGGTGAAGGTAAAACTTTGGTAGCAACTCTACCATTATATTTGAATGCATTAACTGGAAACGGTGTGCATTTGGTAACTGTAAATGATTATTTGGCTAAACGAGATAGTACTTGGAAAGCACCACTTTTCGAGTTTCACGGAATGTCGGTTGAATGTATTGATAACTATCAACCAAACTCTGATGGTCGTAAAAAAGCTTATGACGCTGACATTACTTATGGTACAAATAACGAATTCGGATTTGATTATTTACGTGATAATATGGCACATTCGCCAGCTGATTTGGTTCAAAGAAAACACAATTTTGCAATTGTCGACGAGGTCGATTCGGTATTGATCGATGATGCAAGAACACCATTGATTATTTCTGGTCCAGTGCCACAAGGTGATCGTCATGAATTTAACGAATTGAAACCAAAAATTGATAATCTTGTTGCATCACAACGTCAATTGGCTAATGGATTTTTGATCGAAGCCAAAAAATTAATTGGCGAAGGAAATACCAAAGATGGTGGATTCAATTTATTGAGATCATACCGAAGTATGCCAAAAAACAAAGCTTTGATAAAGTTTTTGAGTGAAGAAGGCATCAAACAATTGTTGCAAAAAACCGAAAATAATTATATGCAAGACAACAACCGCGAAATGCCAAAGGTTGACGAAGCATTGTATTTTGTAATCGAAGAAAAAAACAATCAAGTAGAATTGACAGATAATGGTGTGAAATTTTTATCTTCAAATTCTGAGGATAAGAACTTTTTCGTACTTCCAGATATCGGAACCGAAATTGCAAGAATCGAAAAAATGGGTCTCGAAAAAGATGCAATAGCCGAAGAAAAAGAAAAATTATTTCAAGATTTTAGCATTAAATCCGAAAGAATTCATACGTTAACACAATTATTAAAAGCCTATACATTATTCGAAAAAGATACCGAATATGTAATTATGGATAACAAAATTATGATTGTCGATGAACAAACAGGTCGTATTATGGACGGTCGACGTTATTCTGACGGTTTGCACCAAGCAATTGAAGCCAAAGAAAATGTTACAATCGAAGCTGCAACCCAAACTTTTGCAACGGTTACATTACAAAATTATTTCAGAATGTACAATAAATTGGCTGGAATGACTGGAACTGCAGTTACAGAAGCTGGCGAACTTTGGGAAATTTACAAACTTGATGTTGTTGAAATTCCGACTAATAGAGCAATGGCCCGTAAAGACAAGGAAGATTTGATTTACAAAACCACTCGCGAAAAATACAATGCAGTTATCGAAGATGTAGCAGAATTATCGGCAGCAGGAAGACCCGTTTTAATTGGAACAACATCTGTAGATATTTCTGAAAAGCTGAGTAGAATGTTAAAAATGCGTGGAGTTGCTCACAATGTGTTGAATGCGAAAATGCACAAACAAGAAGCTCAAATTGTCGAAGAAGCAGGAAAACCAGGTGTTGTAACAATTGCAACCAATATGGCTGGTCGTGGAACCGATATCAAGCTTTCGGCAGAAGTAAAAGCTGCTGGTGGATTGGCAATTGTAGGAACAGAACGCCACGATTCTCGTCGTGTTGACCGTCAATTGCGTGGTCGTGCAGGTCGTCAAGGAGATGTTGGAAGTTCGCAATTTTATGTTTCGTTAGAAGATAATTTAATGAGACTATTTGGTTCTGAGCGCGTTGCAAAAGTAATGGACAGAATGGGTTTGAAAGAAGGAGAAGTAATTCAGCACTCAATGATGACCAAATCGATAGAACGTGCACAGAAAAAAGTTGAAGAAAATAACTTCGGAACTCGAAAACGTTTGCTAGAATATGATGACGTTATGAATGCGCAACGTGAAGTTGTTTACAAACGCCGTCGTCACGCATTGCACGGAGAAAGATTGAAACTCGACATCGCCAATATGATGTATGACACTTGCGAAGTGATTGTCGAAAGCAATAAACCAAGCAATGATTTCAAGAATTTCGAATTCGAATTGATTCGATATTTCTCAATAACTTCGCCAGTTTCTGAAAGTGAATTCAGTAAAATGAATGAAGTTGAGTTGACTGGAAAAGTTTATAAAGCCACGATGGCTTATTATTTAGAAAAAACCGAACGTTCAGCAAGAGAAGCTTATCCAATTATTTCAAATGTGTTTTTAGATAAAAATAATCAGTTTGAACGAATTGTAATTCCGTTTTCTGATGGTATAAAAACTTTAAATGTTGTAACTGATTTAGAAAAAGCTTACAACACTAAAGGATTACAATTGGTTGCCGATTTCGAGAAAAACATAACATTAGCAATAGTTGACGAAGCTTGGAAAAAACATTTGAGAAAAATGGACGAGTTGAAACAATCGGTTCAATTGGCGGTTCACGAGCAAAAAGATCCATTGGTAATTTATAAAATCGAAGCTTATAAATTATTCAAAAATATGTTGAATAATGTCAATAAAGAAGTTGTTTGGTTCTTGTTCAAAGGCGATTTGCCGCAACAACAAAACAACATTCAAGAAGCTAGAGAAGTGCGTCAAGTTGAGAATTATAAAACATCGAAAGACGAAATTCCTAACAGCGACACTTTATCAGAACAAAATCGTGAAGCTGGGCAAACACAACAACGCCAAGTTACGGAAACTATCGTTCGTGACCAACCAAAAATCAATAGAAATGATACTGTAAAAGTTCAAAATGTTGCCAACGGTCAAACCGAAGAAATGAAATATAAAAAAGCCGAATTATTGATTAATGCAGGAACTTGGGTTTTGGTGAGTTAGAATTTTAGATTTTAGATTTCAAATATTAGATTTATAGATTATGAGTTTACAAAAAACATCAACGGCATTTATTGCTGCATCTTGGATAGCAATGGCAGCAGGAATTATTGGTTATTTAATAGGACTTTTTAGAGCTGAAATGGAATTGAACGAAAAAGGATATTATTTCACCGTTTTAATGTTTGGTTTATTTGCAGTTATTTCTCTACAAAAAAGTGTTCGTGACAGATTAGAAGGTTTTCCGGTTACTGATATTTATTATGGAATATGTTGGTTTGGAACAATTTTATCAATTTCATTATTAATAATTGGTTTGTGGAATGCAGTTATTTTACCAAGTGAAAAAGGTTTTTATGCATTTGCATTTTTATTAGCATTATTTGGCGCAATTGCAGTTCAAAAAAATACACGCGATTCAATGGACGATGAACCTTTAAAAGTTGAATAAAATTTTTTTAAAATATTTATGAAACCTTAATCTTAAAAATAGATTAAGGTTTTTTTTTGAATTTAATCGAAAATTTTTATATTTGAAAAATGACTGAAAAACATTTAACCTCTTGGAAAAAAATAAAAAATTTCGAAATCGATAATGATGAAATTTCCTTGAGTTTTACAGTCCGCTTGTCTAGAGAAAATGGTTGGACAATCGAATATTGCATTCGATGCATTGAAGAGTACAAAAAGTTTATTTTTTTGATGACAATAACTAAGCATCCACTGACTCCGTCAGATCAAATTGATCAAGTTTGGCATTTGCATTTATTGTACACTGAATCTTATTGGATTGATTTTTGCGAAAATACTATCGGTAGAAAAATTCATCATGGACCAACAAAAGGTGGCGAAAATGAGAAAAATAAATTTACCGACTGGTATGAAAAAACAAAAGATTTGTATCAAAATATATTCGAAAATAAAATTCCAATAGACATTTGGCCCTCTAGCCAAATTAGATTTTCGGATATCAATTTCCAGAGAGTCAATAAAAGTAAAAACTGGATTTTCAAAAAACCTTTTTCAAAATGAACTATTTATCTATATTATCTCCCGCAGATATTTTATTACTCACTAATCAAAATACTACACACAGCGAGTTTTTAAAATTGACTTTTCTAGATTTGCTTCTAAAAAAAGTTATTAAAACCTTTGAAGTAGAAAGACAACCACACCCAAGTCAGGATATCAGAGTTTATAAATACATCGGAATAGGAGAAAAGTATAAAACTTATATCTGGAAAAATCATGAAGCTTTTTTCTTATCTAGCTTTCTGAGTGATAATAATACCCAAATTCTTTTTAGAAATATGGTAAAAATCGGATATGAAAACTCTAGAAATAAGTATCATTTTAAAAACGAATTATTAAAAACACCTTTTTTGACAAAATGTTATAAGAAAAATTTTTTGCAACTCATTTTTGGAGGTCAATCAATTTCTCAATATGGATATGAAGTAAAAGAAAAAATAGAAAAAGAAATTGATGTTTTGAATAATGATTTCAAAGACATTGAAACAATTGACAATCAAAAAGCCATAAAATATATAAAACAAATTGGAGGTAATGTTTTTTTATTAAAAAATATAAATTATGATTTGTTAACACAAATTGATGTAGACTTGGCAACCGAAATGAATAAAAACAATTTTTCTGAAAACTCAAATGGCTGCAGTGGTTGCGGATTTGGTGATTTTTCTGTAAGTTTTGATAGTGGTTGCAGCAGTTCGGGCTGTGGTGGCGATAGTGGTTGCAGTTCAGGTTGCGGTGGTTGCGGTGGTTGTGGTGGAGATTAATAATATAAAAACAAAAAAAATGGAAATAGTATCAAAAATTATGATTGGTTGTATAGCGTTAGAACATTTATACATTTTATACATGGAAATGTTTGCTTGGGAAACGCTCGGTAAAAAAACTTTTGGCTTTAGTAAAATTTTAATGGAATAAGATCTAGATTTCCAAAATAGAACATTACGTTTATTTTAAATCTTTCAAAGTTCAAGAATCCTCTTGCTTTTGCTAGGACTGATTGTATTCTACCATTTAAGTTTTCG
>JAYTMQ010000130.1:0-8041 GCA_043728355.1 Bacteroidota bacterium | reverse complement strand
ACATCTTTTAAAAACAAAATATAAATATTAAAATAAATTACTAACTTTGATAAAAATTATAATCATATTTTACACACTTTTTCGAACACTACCTTTTATGATCCGATTTGGTTTGGTTTGGAACTTTTTTCAATAACTTTTTTTTGTCTTACTGAGCGCAGTCGAAGTAGGACGTTCCCAAAAGGGTCGGGTCATCCGTTCTCAATTTTTTTTAATCAATTGCCACGGGTTTAAACCCGTGGCAATTGATTAAAAAAAGATTTCCACTTCTACCCCTAACGCACATCCAATTTCATAACAACAATTCCAATTCTAATTAATATCTTTGCAAAAATAAATTTTTATTTAAACAAACATCTGAAATCTGCAATCTAAAACCTGCAATCTAAAATCAAATGAATTACTCACAAAACATACTTGGAACAATAGGCAATACGCCAATGGTAAAATTGAATAAAGTTACCGAAGGAATCGAAGCATTGGTTCTTGCCAAAGTAGAAACATTCAATCCAGGAAATTCTACCAAAGACCGAATGGCACTCAAAATGGTCGAAGACGCCGAAGCTGATGGTCGATTGCAACCAGGTGGAACCATAATAGAAGGAACTTCTGGAAACACCGGAATGGGTTTGGCTCTCGCAGCTATTGTCAAAGGTTACAAATGTATTTTTGTAATAACCGACAAACAATCTAAAGAAAAAATGGATATTCTTCGTGCCGTTGGTGCCAAAGTAATTGTTTGTCCAACCGATGTCGAACCAACCGATCCTAGATCATATTATTCAGTTTCAAAAAGACTAGGTACTGAAATTCCAAATTCTTGGTATGTCAATCAATATGACAATCCATCGAATGCAATTGCGCATTATGAGCAAACTGGGCCAGAAATTTGGGAACAAACCGACGGAAAAATTACTCATTTTATTGTTGGAGTAGGAACTGGCGGAACAATATCTGGAATCGGAAAATATTTAAAAGAAAAAAATCCAAATATTAAAATTTGGGGTGTCGATACTTACGGATCAGTATTCAAAAAGTACCACGAGACTGGTATATTTGACGAAAACGAAATTTATTCTTACATTACCGAAGGAATTGGTGAAGATATTTTACCATTAAACGTAGATTTCTCAATAATTGATGGTTTTACAAAAGTGACCGATAAAGATGCAGCCGTTTACACCAGAAAAATTGCTAAAGAAGAAGGCATTTTCGTAGGAAATTCTGCTGGCTCGGTCATAAAAGGGTTGCATCAATTGAAGCATCATTTTACTAAAGATGATGTTGTTGTAGTTTTATTTCACGATTCTGGCAGCCGTTATGTTGGTAAAATGTTCAACGACGATTGGATGCGTGAGCGGGGCTTTCTAGACGAAGAAATTACCAAAGCCGAAGATGTAATTAAAGAGCACATCGAAAAACCATTGATTATTGTTCGAACCGAAGAGTTGGTTTCGCACGCAATTGATAGAATGAGAAAATATAAAATTTCCCAAATTCCAGTTATTGATATTACAGGTTTTGTAGGTTCGGTAGACGAAACTGACTTGTTTCAAAGTTATGTTTCTGACAAAGATGTTGCTGATAAACCTATTCGTGAAGTTATGGGAAAACCCTATCCAATTGTAAAAATGGGAACATCAATCGAAGAAGTTTCTAAACTTTTCACCAAAGATAATCAAGCGGTTTTATTGGATTTAGAAAATGGAAAACACCATATTATCACGAAATACGATATTATTGGATCTATAAAATAGTTTTAGATTTGACAACTTTTTAAAAGTTGTCAAATCTTGTATTTTTTAAATTTAGTTTTTTTTTGTCTTCCCGAGCGCAGTCGAAGGATTTATAAAATGATTTTCGAAACCAGTAAGGTTTATTTTAACTATTGTTTTTTGCGTTAGGGATAGAAAGGAAAATCCTTTTTTAATCAATTGCCAAGGGTTTAAACCCGTGGCAATTGATTAAAAAAGATTTGGAATGATAGCCCGTCCGTTTCGTTTTTTTTAACGAGACGGGAACGCCCAACTTGTAATTATCGTAATCAAATATGAAATCAAAAACAATTTACATAATTTCAGGTTGCAACGGTGCGGGCAAAACAACAGCATCATACACAATATTACCTGAGATTTTGAATTGTAAAGAGTTTGTAAATGCTGATAATATTGCAGTTGGATTATCACCTTTTCAACCTGAAAAAGTAGCATTCGAAGCTGGAAGAATAATGCTCGAAAGAATCCAATATTTGTTAGATAATAATTTAACTTTTGCAATTGAAACTACATTAGCGACCAAAATTTATAGAAGTAAACTTTTGAAAGCTATTGAAAGTGGTTACAACGTTAAATTGCTTTTTTTTTGGTTGCCAAATGTTGAAATGGCAATCAAAAGAGTAGCTACAAGAGTAAAAAATGGAGGTCATAATATTCCAAAAGAAGTGATTTTGAGAAGATATTCTCGAGGAATTGAAAACTTATTCAAAAATTATATACCTTTGTCAAATGAATGGATGGTGTTTGATTCTTCAAAAAGTGAAATTCAAATGATTGCGAAAGGTAAAAACCTTAAATCGATTGAAGTTTTTCAAAACAAAAAATGGGAAATATTAAAATCTTATAATAATGAATAGCAAAAATTCAGATTCTGTTTTCAATAAAAAAGTTTTAAAAGGTTTAGAAATTTGTTACAAGAATTTAGTCCAAACTAAAATTCAAAACAATCAATCAATGGTCATTATGCACAACGGCAAGGTGATTACTATTAAAGCATCTGAACTAAAAAATTTATAAAAATTTACTGTTCAATTTAATCCTATAAGTCACGCCACGGCGGACTTATAGGATTTTTTTAGATTTACATCTAGAATCTAAAACCAAGAATCTAAAATCTTATGACTTTTACCGCAATTGATTTCGAAACTGCAACTGGACATCCAGAAAGTGCCTGCGCAGTCGGAATTGTAACCGTCGAAAACGGCATAATTGTCGAAGAATATGTAACCTTGATTCAGCCTCCAAACAACGAATATTGGTACAGAAACATTATGTGTCACGGCATAAAACCTATTGAAACACTTGACAAACCAATGTTTGACGACTTGTTTCCTGAAATTCAAAAACGTTTATTTGGTCGCAAACTAGTAGCGCACAACGAAAGATTTGACAGAAATGTTTTGCAAAAAACAATGAAATATTACGGATTGTATTACGATGAACTCGAAGTTGCAGATATGTGGGAATGCACCTGTAAAATTTATCGAGCCAAAGGTTACAAACCCGCAAATTTGAAATATTGTGCCGATCAAAACAACATTCAACTCAATCATCACGAGGCTTTGAGCGATGCAAGAGCCTGTGCAAAACTTTATTTATTGAAATAGTTTTTGAAAGTTTAAAAATATTGGCTATGGTCTAAATAATATATTTGTTTTCAGTTTATTTCGCCACAGATTTAAAGGATTTCAAAGATTTTCTTCATTTTTGAGATAAAAATCTGTGCTAATCTGTGTAATCAGTGGCATAAAAAAGCATACGCTTATCAGACTAAAGCCAAAATATTTAAAATATTTAATTTGATTAAAGTTTTTTTTCACTATAATTTTTCAATTGACGTTGACTTCAGTCAACGGTCTTAAAATTAAAATTGTATTTGCTTTAGCCAAAATTTTTCTTAAAAATCTGTATCTAAAAATAATTCGTACAAATTTGTGAAATTGGTGTCAAATTTCTATATTCGTTTCAAATAAAAAAGTATGAAAGAAGGTTTTCTCCATTATATCTGGAAATTCAAAAAATTTGATTTATCGGATTTAAAAACTTACAATGGAGAAACAATTTCAATAATCAATTCAGGACAATATACCCAATTGGCAGGACCAGATTTTTTCAATGCACAAATTGAAATCGAAGGTCAAAAATGGGCTGGAAATGTCGAAATTCATATAAAATCTTCAGATTGGTATGTTCACAATCATGAAAAAGATGACAATTACGATTCGGTTATTTTACACGTAGTTTGGGAACATGACACCGAAATTTATAGAAAAAATAATACTGAAATTCCAGTTTTGGAACTTAAAAAACTAGTTTCAAAAGAAGTTTTGGATAATTATGAAACTTTAATGCAACCCAAATCTTGGATTTTTTGCGAAAAACAAATTCAAAACATAAGTGATTTTACGCTAAAAAGTTGGCAAGAACGTTTGTTTTTCGAACGATTGGAACGCAAGTCAAAACCAATTCAAGATTTATTAATATCGACCAATCAAGATTGGGAAGCAGTTTTATTTTCGGCTTTAGCCAAAAATTTCGGATTGAACACCAATGGCGAAATATTCTTAAAAATTGCTAAATCGATTCCGTTTAATATTGTTAGAAAAGAAAGTTTTGAAGTCGAAAATCTCGAAGCTTTAATTTTCGGAAATTCTGGTTTGCTGGATTCCGAAAAAGAAGATGTTTATTATAAAGATTTACAATTCAGATTTTTTTATTTGTTACACAAATACCAAATCGAGAAATCAGTAATCGAACCAGTACAGTTTTTTAAGCACCGACCAGATAATTTTCCTACGATTCGCTTGTCGCAATTGGCGAATTTATACCACAAACAACAAAATTTATTTTCAAAAATCATTGCAATAACTTCGATAAAGGCTATTTATGAAGTTTTTGATATTTCGGTTTCTGATTATTGGCAAACGCATTATCAATTTGATAAAGAAAGTCCAAAAAAGAAAAAACCATTATCAAAATCATTTGTTGATTTATTGATAATCAATACAATACTTCCAATTCAGTTTGCTTATGCCAAACATCTAGGCAAAGAAATTTCTGAAGATTTAATAGATATTTTGAATAAAGTTGCACCCGAAAACAACTCGATTATTGATAAATTCAACTCATTTGGAATTAAATCTAAAAACGCATTCGAATCGCAGTCTTTATTACAACTCAAAAATGAATATTGCAATAAATCTCTTTGTTTGGATTGCGCAATTGGAATGGAATTGATGAAAAATAATTAGATTTCTATAAAATAGAACAAAGAAAATATAAATATTAAATTCGAATAAATAGTTGTAAATTTACATCAACTATAAATTGAAACCTGAAAAAATAAAAAACGAAACTTAAAAAATGCGACCAGAAATAAAACTTAAGTATTTTTTTGAAAAACATGGTTTTCACGTTTCCTCAAGATTGGCGGATAGGTTGGGAATGCGCGCTTCGAATGTGCGTTTATTTTTTATTTATATTTCGTTTGTAACAGCAGGATTGTGGTTTGGAGTATATTTGACAATTGCTTTTTGGCTGAAACTAAAAGATTTTATTCGTGCCAAACGATCTTCGGTTTTTGATTTGTGAGGACATTAAACACAGATTTTACAAATTTTCACAGATTTAAGAAAAGGTTTAATATTTTTATATCGTTAACATCAACTTCATCAATACATTTGAATATTGTTTTTATTATTATCAATTTTATATTTCACTAAACTTTTAAATCTGTGAAATTTGTGTAATCTGTGTCCAAATTTAATATATTTAAAAAAAATTTATGTCAATAAAATCATTCCTACAATTCAATAAAAGTCAACGAATTGGTATATTTTCTTTATTTGGAATAATAATAACATTACAAGTTTTGTATTATTTTGTAGATTTTACACCTACCGAAACCGTCAATCCAGAAGAACAAAAATGGTTGTCATTATCATCAAAAATTGAATCATTAAAAGAAGAAAGTCCAACTTATAAATACAAAGTTTATCCGTACAACCCAAATTTCATAACCGATTTTAAAGGTTACAAACTCGGAATGACAACTGCGCAAATCGACAAATTATTTGCATTCAGAAAGCTAGGGAAATTTGCCAATTCGCCAAAAGAATTTCAGGCTGTAACAGGAATTTCCGATTCATTATTGAATGCAATGTTGCCCAATTTCAAATTTCCAGATTGGGTCAATAACAAATCCGAAAGTAATTATAAAGACTATAAAAATAATAAAAATTCCAATTATCAAAAATTTCCTGAGAAAGAAAAATTGGTTATCAAAGACATCAACTTAGCAACCAAAGAAGATTTAATGAAAATATCTGGAATTGGCGATGCAATTTCAGACAGAATTTTGGGTTATAAATTGAACTTTAAATCATTTGTAACTATGGATCAAATGAACGAAATTTATGGATTATCGCCCGAAGTCATCCAAAAACTAAATGTTAACTTTCAAGTAATCAATCAGCCAAACATAGAAAAAGTCGATATAAATAATTTAAGCATCAAAGAATTAACAAAATTTCCGTATTTTAAATATCAAATCGCCAAAAACATTGTTATTTATAGAAGTATGAATGGAGAAATAAAGAATATTGCGGAATTATCAGAAATTAAGGATTTTCCTGTTGATAAAATCAAAATAATAGCATTATATTTACAATTCTAAAATTTAGAATATAAAATAGTCTTATCAATGAATTCAACATACTTTACAGAAGAACACGAATTATTTAGAAAAAGTTTACAAGATTTTTTACAAAAAGAAGTTGTACCTCACATCGAAAAATGGGAAAAAACAGGAACAATCGAACGTTTTATCTGGAAAAAATTTGGCGAAATGGGCTTTTTAGGAATCGCTTATCCTGAAGCTTATGGCGGAATGAATCTAGATTTATTCTACACAGTTGTACTTTTAGAAGAACTACAAAAAATAAAATCATCAGGTTTCGCAGCAGCAATTTGGGCGCACGCTTATTTAGCGATGACTCATCTAAATGCAGAAGGCGACGAAAGAATCAAGCAAGATTATTTAGCACCAAGTATTACTGGTGATAAAATTGGAGCATTGTGCCTGACCGAACCTTTTGGCGGAAGCGACGTTGCTGGAATGCGAACAACTGCCGTAAAAAAAGGTAATAAATATGTAATAAATGGCTCAAAAACATTTATTACCAACGGAGTTTACGCCGATTATTATGTAGTTGCCGCAAAAACCGACATTGGTACTGGAAACAAAGCCATAAGTATGTTCTTGATGGACACAAACCTGAAAGGAATTAACGCCACAAAACTCGATAAATTGGGTTGGAGAGCATCGGATACAGCCGAAATTGCATTTGATAATGTAGAAATTCCAGCTGAAAATTTAATGGGCGAAGAAGGAAAAGGTTTTCCATACATCATGCAACATTTCGCTCTAGAAAGATTAATTATGGCAGTCAATGCCCACGCAAGATGCGAATATGCAATTGATTACACAATTAACTATATGTCTCAGCGTGAAGCGTTTGGAAAAACAATTGATAAGTTTCAAGCATTGCGACACACTTTGGTCGATCACGCAACCGAAGTTGAACATTGCAAAATTTTTAATTATGCAGCAGTCGCAAGATTAAATAAAGGCGAATATGTTGTAAAAGAAGCCACAATGGCAAAATTAAAATCGACAAAAGTATCCGACGAAGTGATTTACAGTTGTCTCCAAATGCTTGGCGGTTACGGCTTTATGGAAGAATATCCGTTGGCAAGATTGTCAAGAGACAGTCGTTTAGGACCAATTGGAGGTGGAACTTCAGAAATTCTCAGAGAAATTTTATCAAAAATGATAATCGATAAACAAAATTATCAACCAGCTGTTAAATAAATAATTAGATAATTTTAATGCCAAATTAAAGCCAATATAAATGCAATTTTATTTTGGCTTTTTTTATTGGAAGCCATTTCCAGCTTTCATTCCAAATCTTTTATTTGATTTTTTTTTCTAATCGAAAAAGGATTTTCTCCCGACGCTTCGGTAGTCAATCTTTTTTGCCAAGAAAAAAATACAAATTGAAATAAAAGGATTTTCCTTTTAATCAGGGCTAAACTGATTATTAAAAATTGTGTATGATTTTTTTTAAAAATAATTAATTTTTTTAATTTATAATCAAAAAATAATATTACTTTTGCAATCTAATTTAAAGAAAGGAGGTCCCAAAATGTTAATAATACCAATAAAAGACGGAGAAAACATCGATAGAGCGCTAAAGCGTTACAAA
>JAYTMQ010000129.1:0-3983 GCA_043728355.1 Bacteroidota bacterium | reverse complement strand
TCAAAAAACTCTTTTATATCAAAATCCAAATTTGGAAAAAGCACACTTTTTATTTTATCATCGACCGTAAATGGTTTTAGCCCAATATATTTTTCGTTTTGCAAGCTGTAAATTTGTACCGTTTCATTCAAAGGTTCTACAATCCAATATTCCAAAACTTTATTTTCTTCGTATAAATCAAACTTTATTCCCATTTCTTTTCTTGAATTCCCAGGCGAAAGAATTTCGATAACCAAATCTGGTGCGCCATGGCAGGCAAGTTTTTGCAATTTAGTAGCATCACAAACTATAAAAATATCTGGCTGAACGACCGAAAACACCTCGTTGTCTGGCGTACTCATTTTATTATTCAACAATTTTACATCAAATGGAGCAATACAAACCTTGCATGCACTTTTTTTATAAAGATTTCCTAAAATCAAATAAATATTGCCCAATATAAACTGGTGTTTTTTGCTGGGAGCTGGACTCATTGAATAAATTTTACCTTTAATAAGTTCAACCATTTCGTCAAACTGCCAAGTCAAATAATCGGCATAAGAATATTTTTTATTCAAATCAAGTTGTGAAAGTTGTGTAATCATTTCCCGTTTTGTTTTAAAATATTTGAATTAATTTAGCTTTAATTTTTAATAAAAAGGTTTTACCCAACACTTCCTTCCAAAGATATCTCTAACAATTTCTGCGCTTCTACTGCAAATTCCATTGGCAATTTGTTCAAGACATCTTTACTAAAACCATTCACAATCAATGCAATTGCTTTTTCGGTCGGAATGCCACGTTGGTTGCAATAAAAAACTTGGTCTTCGCCAATTTTACTTGTTGTGGCTTCGTGTTCGATTTTGGCTGATGGATTTTTGCTTTCTATGTATGGAAATGTATGTGCGCCACAATTATTTCCCATTAATAATGAGTCGCATTGCGAAAAATTTCGAGCATTTTCTGCTCTTGCACCAATTTGAACCAAACCACGGTAACTGTTTTGAGATTTTCCTGCAGAAATTCCTTTAGAAATTATGGTCGATTTGGTATTTTTTCCCAAATGAATCATTTTGGTGCCAGTATCTGCTTGCTGGAAATTATTAGTTACAGCAATGCTATAAAATTCGCCAACCGAATTGTCGCCTTTCAAAATTACCGAAGGATATTTCCAAGTAATTGCACTTCCTGTTTCGACTTGTGTCCAAGAAATTTTGGCGTTTTTTTCGCAAATTCCTCTTTTGGTAACGAAGTTGAAAACACCACCTTTTCCTTCTTTATTTCCTGGATACCAGTTTTGGACGGTAGAATATTTTATTTCTGCATCATCTAAAGCAATAAGTTCTACACAAGCGGCGTGCAATTGGTTTTCGTCTCGACTTGGCGCAGTGCAACCTTCAAGATAGGAAACATAACTTCCTGCATCGGCAATAAGCAAGGTTCTCTCAAACTGCCCTGTCCCGGCCTGATTGATTCTAAAATAGGTCGATAATTCCATTGGGCAACGAACGCCTTTTGGAATATAACAAAAACTTCCATCAGAAAAAACTGCCGAATTCAAAGCGGCATAAAAATTGTCCTTTTGTGGAATAACTGTTCCTAAATATTTACGAACCAATTCTGGATGTTCGCGAATCGCTTCGGAAATCGAACAGAAAATTATGCCTTTTTCGTTCAAAGTTTTCTTGAAAGTTGTAGCAACCGATACCGAATCGACAACAATATCCATTGCGATATTGTTCATGATTTTTTGTTCATCTACATTAATTCCTAGCTTTTTATACATCGCCAAAAGTTCTGGATCAACATCGTCAAGCGTTTTATTTGGGTCAATAGATTTTGGTGCCGAATAATAAGAAATTGCCTGAAAATCGGGTTTTTCATAACGCACATTTGCCCATTCTTTTTCTTCCATTTGTTCCCAAGCACGATAAGCCTCGATACGCCAATCGGTCATCCAAGTTGGTTCGTCTTTTTTACGAGAAATGGCACGAACAATATCTTCATTTAATCCAATAGGAAATGTCTCGGACTCTATATCTGTATAAAATCCGTATTCGTATTCTTTGGTTTCAAGTTCGATTTTTAAATCGTCTTCGGTGTATTTACTCATTTGTAATATTCGTATAAGAATTCAAATTTGTGTTGATCTATTTTTTTATCGTATTTTAAATCGTCTGCTTTTTTAAATAAAATTTCTTTAATCAAATTTTTATTTAAGTACTTAATTTTTAAAACCTCAACTTTATTTACTTTAGAAGAATAATTCAAATCATCTATTTTTGAAATAGTTGAAATTAAATTATCAGAATGTGGTCTTAATGTATTTGTTAAAGGGAAAAAGTTGTCCAATTGATTGAATTTTGTTTTAAAATTATTTAACCAACCCGATTCAATAAAACTAAGCTCGTTATTGTTTTCAAGCCTGTAACTATCAATTAAATATGTATAATTTTCATTATCTGAGTAAAAGCTTTCATAATTTAAAAAATCAGATTTTAAATTATAGAAATTCACTCTCAAATCATCTGCAACTATTAACTTTTCGTTATTGTAATAAATATTTTTAGAATCTTCGAAAACACCATATTTAGCAGATTTGAAAGAGACTGTTATTTTTGAAATTAAATTGTCTTTGTATTCAAATGTAACTTTACCTTTAGAATGTTCTTTATCATCACTTGAAATAATTGAATAATTTGGTAAACCATTTTTATTGAAATAAATCTCTTGCCAAGGATTTTTTAATTCTTTAAAATCTGTATTTATGGTAATTTTTTTTACGGTTTTAAAATCAAAATCAAAAAATTCGTCATAATTTTCAAGAATTTTCATTTGTAAAAACAAAAAATTTTTAATGTACTTATTTGATAGAATTTTAGAATTATTATTTGGATTCCAGATTAATTCGTTTTTAAAACTGTCCTTTTTTTTCTGATGATCTATGATATATGAAGATTTTAAAACATTACCAGTATATTCCGAAAAATATTCTGAACTTTTAATTATTTTATCATATTCTATAACATCTGAATCTTTTTTCCCGTTCCAATAAAATATTTTGCTGTATGTTTCATTAAGTTCATCTAACGAATAATTATTTTTATTGGAATTATTAAAAACTAATTTCCCTTTTTGATAAAATCTGTGAATGTTTGTGTTCTTGAAATTTGATTTTAATTCTTTTATTTCGCGTTCAACCAGTGTAGTATCAACAATCGAATTATTCGTAATATAGACCACAATAAAAACTGGTTTGCCAATTTGTACAGTTATATCATTGTATTTCTCGTCATAAGTTTTATCATAACGCTTTAATTGAGTTATTTGACTGTTTTTTTGAGCATAACAAATTCCTACGATTATTAAAAACAGTAAAATTAAATAATTTTTCATATTATAATGAAAAACTTTCTCCACAACCGCAAGTTCTGCTTGCATTTGGGTTGTTAAAAACAAATCCTTTTCCATTTAATCCGCCTGAAAATTCTAGAATGGTACCAGCAAGATATAGAAATGATTTTTTTTCGACAGCAATTTTCACATTATTATCTTCAAAAACTTTGTCGTTTTCTCCAATACTTTTATCGAATGTTAAATCGTAGGACAATCCTGAACAACCACCAGATTTTACGCCAACTCGAACGTAATCTTGAGCGGCATCAAAACCATCGTCTTTCATCATGTCAACTATTTTTTTACTTGCAGATTCAGATACTTTTATCATGACTTTTTAATTTTTTCAAACTTGGATACAAATATACTGCATAAAAAACTTTTTACAAGTATTGCTAACATTTTTATAACGAATACGTTTATAGATATAGTTGATTAAAATAAAATAATCCTCAATCAATGAATTGAAAGAGGATTTTGAAAAACTGATATTTGAAAATTTTATTGTAAATTATCCTTTAATAGTTAAATATTTTGTGTTACTACTTTCTGTTTTCTATTTGAATAATTTTTGCTTTCAACTCTTCAATCATCACTTGTTGTTCTTG
>JAYTMQ010000128.1:0-11447 GCA_043728355.1 Bacteroidota bacterium | reverse complement strand
ACGCAAGACAACAATATATTTATGATTTTGCATTAAAATGTCCTGATGTTTGCGATACTCGAAGTCCATTATTCAATCCAAAGCCTTGATGAATCATTTTTTAATATCAAATTTTAAGATTGCCGTAAACATTGTGCATCTCTTTCATTTTATTAACGTGATATTATTTTTTATAGGTTTTTCTAAATTCGGAAAAGCCTATAAAATTTTCACTATTTATTTAGCTTTCATTATCAGTGGAGAAATTATTTCTAAAATAATGATTCATAATAAATATGAAAATATAAGTATGTCGCATTATTATTTTATTTTACAATTTATATTTTTAAGTTTTTTTTATTTAGAAATTTTGACTTTGCAAATACAAAAAAAAATAATTAAGATTGGTTTAATCGTGATTCCGTTAATATTGATTTTTCAATATATTTTAAATCCACAACTAATTTTTATTTTTAATTTGTTTGAAGTTTTTGCTTGTTCAATTTCAATTATTATCTATGCTACGTTTCATTTTTATAATATGTTGAGCGAAAAACGAACATTTTATTATATCAATTCTGGAATTTTAATTTATTTGTTTGGCAGTACAATTATTTTTTTAACAGGAAATGTAATTTTAATAAAATCAAATCCACTAAATCGTATTTTTGGATATGTTAATGTTTTATTATACCTGTTTTACATTTTAATGGTTACTTACGAATGGAAAAAAAATTACTCTATAAAATAAATTATGCTAATATTACTATGGAATTAATCAATATATCAGTCAGTCAACTAAGTCAAATCATCATTTTTATAATTGTAATTGCTGTTGCGATGGCACTTTTAATAATTTCCAATTTTAATACAACAAGAGCCAAAATCAAAAACATTCAAATTAATCGACATTAATAACTCAATGAATAACAATAGTTTACAAGAAGTTTCGGATTTGAATCAATTAACAATTGCTATTTTGCTAGCAGTTGTTGTAATGGCTGTTATATTAATTTCTTTCTTTTATTTCTCTAGAAAAAAAATTGTCGAGAAAGAATTAGAAAAACGCGATCTTGAAATTGCTTATCAAAAAGATTTATTAAATTCGGAGATTATTACCCAAGAAGAAGAACGAAAGCGTATTGCGCAAGACTTGCACGACGACATTAGTTCGAAATTGAATATTGTTTCGTTAAACTCGCAGTTACTAAAAACTCCAAATTTATCTGAAACGGAAATTCTCGAAATTTCAGACAATATCATTAATTTGACCAAAAAAGCATTGGACAATTCTCGTCGAATTGCGCACAACTTGTTGCCACCAGTTTTCGAGAAATTTGGACTCGAAGCTGGAATTAAAGAATTGTGCCTTGAAATTTCGACTACCAAATTAATAAAAATTGATTTTACTAATAACATCGTTTTCGATTTCTCGGATAATGACAAACATTTGCACGTTTTCAGGATTTTGCAAGAATTGATAAATAACTCAATTCGCCACGGAAAAGCCAAAAACATTACGATTGCGATGAATGAAATCGATAACATTAAAACCTTAAAATACAACGATGACGGAATTGGTTTTGACATCAATAACTCAGATAATAAAAAAGGTTTAGGAATGAAAAACATAGAATCGAGAATTAATTTCTTGAATGGAAAACTCGAAACTAAATCTGAAATTAATAAAGGAAGTGAGTTTTTGTTTAGTTTTTAGAGTTAAATATATAAGTCAAATAAGTCAATCTAAAATTATGTTTATTAATTTACAAATAAAGCGGTATTTTTGCAAAGCTCAATTTGCCTACTTATTTGACTTATATGTTTAAAAAAAATATCTAGAATGTTTAATTTATGCAAAAAGAAATAAAAATATTACTTGCAGACGACGAATTGTTGTTCCGAAAAGGAATCGCTTTTTTGTTAGAACGTGAACTTAACATAGAAATTGTTTTTGAAGCAGCTGATGGTTCAGAGATTCTAGATTATTTGTCAACAAATAAAAATCATCCAGATATTATTCTAATGGATTTAAAAATGCCAAACCTCAACGGCGTCGAAGCAACTAAAATTATACAAAAAGAATATCCCGAAATCAAAATTATAGCACTAACAAGCTATGATTCTAAATCTTTTATTAACAACATGATACAAGTTGGCGCATCATCTTATTTGATAAAAAACGCAACACCAACCGAAATGATTTTTACGATAAACGAAGTTGCAAAAAACGGATTTTATTACAACGATAGCGTTTTGCAAACAATAAATGATTGTATCGTTCCATTGCCAAAAAATACAAAATCAAGTTTTGATGAAGATTTTTTGACAAGTCGAGAAAAAGAAGTTTTAGAATTGATTTGCAAGCAGTTTAATACTCAAGAAATTGCAGATAAAATTTTTATAAGTCCAAGAACTGTAGAAGGTCACCGTACCAATTTACTATTAAAAACCGAATGCAAAAACATTGCAGGTTTAGTGGTTTATGCCATTCAAAACAAGATTATTGACATTGGCGGATTAATTGTTTAAACATTTATAAAAACAAATTAGAAACCGCCAAAGTATAAAATAAAACTAACAAAATCCCCAACAAAACAATTCCGATTTTTTTTGTAATGCTTAAATTCTTCATATCATTTGCCTCTAGGTAAAATAAACTATTTTCCATAATATTTTATATTGTTGTTTATAAAAGCAAATATATAACCACAAATAATTCTGCATATACGTATAAATACCTATTTTTTATATTTTTCTTCACAAAATAACTATTATCTTTGGTTTCATTAATTTTTGATTATGCAATTCAGAAAAATATTTTTTATTGTCCTAATATTGTTTTCTATTTCAGCAAAAGCCTCGTTTATACTTTTGCCAATGGATGAAACTACACAAAAAAACCATCTAAAAGCTTACGGAATAACCTATTGGTCATTGGCTAAAGATTACAAAGCTAGTTGGTTGCTTAATTATCGAGGTGGTTCTTTTCTATTGCCAGATGCAAGCGAAATTAGAAAAGAATGCCAAATTCGAGGTGTGAGTTTCGAAGTATTATCAGATTCAGAAACAGCTTCAATATTAGAAGAGATATCAAGTCCATCTCAAAATATGGATGCCGTTGCTTTAGAAAAAGCACCAAAAGTTGCAGTATATACTCCAAAAGGCAAACAACCATGGGACGATGCGGTAACAATGGTTTTAACTTATGCCGAAATTCCGTTTACTGCAATTTATGATGAAGAAGTTTTGGCAGATGGTTTGATTCAATATGAATGGTTGCACTTGCACCATGAAGATTTTTCGGGTCAATACGGCAAATTTTATTCGATTTATAAAAATGCACCATGGTACATTCAACAAAAAAGAGATTCTGAAGCATTAGCATTAAAATTAGGTTTTAACAAAGTTTCTGAAGAAAAATTAGCTGTCGCAAAAAAAATAAGAGATTTTGTGATTGGCGGTGGTTTTATGTTTGCAATGTGTTCTGCAACAGATAGTTTCGATATTGCTTTGGCCGCTGAAGGAACAGATATTTGCGAATCAATGTTTGATGGAGATCCAAGCGAAGGCAATTATCAATCAAAATTAAATTATAATAATTCTTTTGCTTTTAAGAATTATACTTTAGAAAGAAAACCAGAGAAATATGAATTTTCTGATATTGATACTACCGATAAAAGAAAAATTCCGATGGAAAAAGACTATTTTACTTTGATGGATTTTTCAGCAAAATGGGATCCAATTCCAACAATGTTATGCCAAAATCACACTTCACTTGTCAAAGGTTTTATGGGACAAACAACCGCTTTTGCTAGAGAATTTGTAAAAACTAATGTTTTGGTTCTTGGCGAAAACGAGTTGAATGAAGAAGCCAGATACATTCATGGCGAAAAAGGAAAAGGTATGTTTACTTATTTTGGCGGTCATGATCCAGAGGATTTTCAACACCGAGTTGGCGATGAACCTACTGTTCTTGATTTGCACCCAAATTCACCAGGTTTCAGGTTGATTTTGAATAATGTTTTGTTTCCAGCAGCTAAGAAAAAGAAACAAAAAACCTAATATTCTATGAATTTCGAACAAATTTTAAATGAAATTTATGACGAATCTAAAGCGATTCCGAAAATTGGAAATGTAGCAACTTCCATTCCTGAATTGGCTAAAGTTAATGCCGATAAATTCGGAATTCATATTACAACTATCGATAAGCAAGATTTCGGCATTGGCGATTGCGAAGAAAAATTCTCAATTCAATCAGTTTCTAAAGCTTTAACAGTTGCATTAGCATTTTCGTTTCTTGACGAAAAAGTTTGGGAACGTGTTGGCGTGGAACCTTCTGGAAGTGCTTTTAATTCGTTAGTACAACTTGAATATGAAAAAGGAATTCCTAGAAATCCGTTTATAAATGCTGGTGCTTTGGTTATTGCAGATATTTTAGTCACCAATCTTGAAAATCCAAAACAAGATTTCTTGAACTTTATCCGAAAAATTTCTGGTTGTCAAACTATCAATTACAATTTGAATGTGGCCAAATCTGAAAAAGAAACGGGTTTTAGAAACGCTGCTTTGTGTAACTTCTTAAAATCATTTGGAAATATCAAGAATGATGTCGAAACTGTTCTGGATTTTTATTTTCATCAATGTTCTTTAGATATGACTTGTAAAGAATTAGCTCATAGTTTTTTCTTCTTTGCAAATGAAGGAAAGTCTATTTCTGGCGAGCAAATATTAACAAAAAGTCAAGTAAAAAGATTGAATGCGTTAATGCAAACTTGTGGTTTTTATGACGAATCGGGCGAATTTACATACCGAGTTGGATTGCCAGGAAAAAGCGGCATTGGTGGCGGAATTGCTGCACTTTATCCTAAAAATTTTGTTGTAGCTACTTGGTCACCAAGATTGAACGAAAAAGGAAACTCAGAACTCGGAATGTTTGCTCTGGAATTGTTGACTACAAAAACTGGAATGTCAGTATTTTAAAATCACTCAAAAACATTAAAATTATTACCATCAAAACTAGCAAATACCATACTTGGGTGAGAATCTTGGTGAAAAATATTTCCTAAATTATCAATGGCAATCGCACCTGCAAAACCATCATAAGGCAATAATTCAACAAATGTTTTTGCAAAAGCTTCTTTTAGAGAAAATCCATCAGTAACACGAGTTACTATTTTGGCAGCAGTAGCGTTACTAACAATATCTTCGCCAACACCAGTTAGACTCACACCACAAAATTTATTGGCATAATTTCCAGCAACTGTAGCTGAGTCAGAAATGCGTCCCACTAATTCAAAACCTTTTCCACCAGTAGATGTTGCAACTGCAATTTTACCATTTTTATCGATAGCTACACAACCTACGGTTCCAGTTCCTAATGATTTTAGTTTGGCTTCGTATTCTGCTTTTCTTTGTGGAATTTCTGTCGAAAAAACTTCGAAACCATTTTTCCTTGCATAATTTGTTGCACCACTTCCACCAAGTACACGATCGTCTTCTTGCATCAAAATTTTTGCGACTTGAATCGGATTTTTGACTTCTTCTATATTTATTACACCACTCATTTTCTGGGTTTCGCCATCCATAATTGCTGCCGACATTCTTATTTTTCCGTCACTTTGTATCTGAGAACCAATTCCTGCATTAAATAATTCGTCGTCCTCGAGTAGAGAAACCGCAAAAACAACCGTTTCTAAAGCCGAATGATTTTTTAAAAATTCATACGAGGATTTTACAATTCGCTCTAAAGCATTTTGCTTGGCAACTTTGGTTTCGATATTTGTAGAAGATTCTGAGAAAAAACCACCGTGAATAATTATTTTCATTTTTAAAAGTTTATGGTTTATAGTTTGTTGTTGGATAACAATAAACAACAAACAAAAAACATTTTTTAAACATACTGCGAACTTTGAATTGTCATTTTAAAAGTATCTAAGTTAAAAGTATCGTGTTTGCTCATAACGTGCGTGACCAAATGCGAAATCGAAATTGGTTGACCCAACTCTACTTGTGTCAAGTTTGTGTCTTTTATTTCGCGACCATCAACCAAAATAACCAATCCAGAACCAATAGCTTCCATTTGTTTTCCGTTTGTAATTAGCAATCCAGTATCTTCTCCAAGACCAATTCCTAATACTTTTGGATTGCCAACAACAGCCTGAAATAGTCTTCCTATGCGTCCGCGTTGTACAAAATGTGTGTCAATAGTTACACCATCAATTAATCCTAAACCAGACGTAATTTTGACTTCACCTTTCAACAAAGCTTCAGAACTACTGCCTTGATAAATCATATTATTAGACGCAGCTGCAGCACCAGCCGAAGTTCCAGCATAAATAAAATCTTCGTTTTGATATTTTTCTAACAACAAATCGTGAAAAGGTGTACCACCCAAAATCGAAGTCAATCTCAATTGATCTCCACCAGTAAACATCACAATATCAGCATTTCGCAAACGTTCAACAATATCAATATCCATTGCTTGCTCACGTCGCTCAATATTTAACACATCAACATTATCGGCACCCAAATATGTGAATGCTTTAACATACTCAGCACCAATTTCTTTTGGAATTTTCGATGCAGTTGTAATTATTTCAACTCTCGAATGTTCTTTGTGTTTTGATTCATTAATTATGCGTTTCAAAATACCAGCTTCAAAAAAATTAAGGTTTTTTGCAGCATCTTTATCTAGATTTTTCTCAGTAAAACTGCCTTTATCAACGGCACCACCAATTATTATCAATTTTCCTTTAATATCCATTCGGTAAAAATAGATAAATCTTTAAATACTACAAATATTTTTAAAACTTTCTGTACACTAATTACAAACATTTTTATAGTTTTTTTTAGAAGCACAAAAATCAGTTTTAATAGAAGCAAAATCCTGCTGTCTGTTATATCTTTTGCCCCAAACCACGGGGCAAAAGGATGCCACGACCATCAGGGCTAAAATTCAAAATTATCCGTTTATTTTAATATCTTTGAAAACTAATTAATTAATAAAAAAGGCTCTAGTCTAAAAAGTATATTCATATAAATACTTTTGCCACAGATTAAAATGATTTAAAAGGATTTTATCATTCGATAACAAAAAAATCTGTGATAATCTGTGCAATCTGTGGCCAAAAAAACTTATATATTAACTTGATCATAGCCATAAAAAATTAATTTTAAAAACTAAAACCAATTTCTAAATGAGAAAACAATTACTCACTATCGCGATAATATTATTAATAATTTCCTTTACTTTTAACTACTTCTTAAACGTTGCTTATTTTTTTTCTGCTTTAATCATAATTTTAATTCTCGTCGGATTTTATAACGCCAACCAACAAAAACATGCTATTTTAAGAAATTTTCCCGTTTTGGGATATTTTCGTTATGCCTTCGAAACCATATCGCCAGAAATACAACAATATTTTATCGAACGCAATACTGACGGAAAACCATTTTCTAGAAATCAACGTTCGTTAGCCTATCAACGTTCTAAAAACATATCAGCAAATACGCCATTTGGAACGCAACTCGACTTAAACACTACCGATTACGAAGGAATTAAACATTCAATGTTTCCAACTGCTGTAAACCACGATTTGCCTAGAGTTCTGGTTGGCGGGCAAGATTGCAAACAACCTTACTCGGCATCTTTATTGAATGTTTCGGCAATGAGTTTTGGTTCATTATCAGAAAATGCAATCCGTGCATTGAATAACGGAGCCAAAAAAGGAAATTTTTACCACAATACTGGCGAAGGCGGATTGACAGAATTTCATTTGCAAGGCGGCGATGTAACTTGGCAAATCGGAACAGGATATTTTGGTTGTCGTAACGAAAATGGTACTTTTTCTGAAGAAAATTTCAAAGAGAAAGCCAATTTAGAATCCGTAAAGATGATAGAAATAAAACTCTCACAAGGTGCGAAACCTGGTCACGGAGGAGTTTTACCCGCTGAAAAAAATACTGAACAAATTGCAAAAATTCGTGGTGTAAAGCCATTTACAACCATTTTGTCTCCACCAAGTCATTCTGCTTTTTCTGATGCAAAAGGTTTGGTTCATTTTATTGCAAAATTACGGGAACTTTCTAACGGAAAACCAATTGGTTTCAAACTTTGTATTGGCGATACTCGAGATTTCGAAAAAGTGTGTGAAGAAATGATCTCCGAAAATATTTTTCCAGATTTTATAACCGTCGATGGTGCCGAAGGTGGCACTGGTGCTGCACCACTAGAATTTGCAGATGGTGTTGGAATGCCATTTGAACCAGCATTGATTTTTGTCAATAAAACATTAATTAATTTCAAAATTCGAGATAAAATTAGAGTTATTTGTAGCGGAAAAATCATTTCTGGACATTCAATTATTCGTGCGGTTGCCATGGGTGCAGATTTATGTAATTCGGCTCGTGGATTTATGTTTTCATTGGGTTGTATTCAAGCATTGAAATGTAATAATAATGAATGTCCAACTGGTGTTGCGACCCAAAACAAAATGCTTATGAAAGGTTTAGTCGTGACCGATAAATCCGAAAGAGTGTATAATTTTCATAAAAATACTTTGCACGCAGCCAACGAATTATTAGCCGCAGCTGGAAAAAATAGTTTCTCAGAAGTTAATATTAATATTTTTATGCGTGGAGACGAATTTATACATTTGTCAAATTTATATTTCACAGATAATTTGACAAATGTGACTACTAATTAAAAAATAATTCATTAAATTTGTAATTCAATTAAATCAAAAATATGGAAGCACAAAACATTTTAGTAAGTCATTCAACAAGTGTTGAACAAGCAGAATTTTACAGAAAAACCTATTTGCATGTAGCGTTTGCAATATTAGCTTTTATGTCAGTCGAAACTTTATTATTGACTTTAGTTCCAGACAGATTAATAATGATGATGGTCGGCAACAAGTTTGGCTGGTTATTTATTTTAGGTTTATTTTGGTTAGGTTCCTCCATGTCTAATAAATTGGTATTTGCTCAAACTCGCGAAAAACAATACTTGGGTTTAGGATTGTATGTTCTTCTAGAAGCAGTGATTTTTTTACCTTTAATATTTATGGCAAGTGCAACAGCTGGAACAAGTGTTATCACACAAGCTGCATTGATTACACTTTTTATGTTTGGAGGTTTGACAGCAGTTGTTTTTTTGACTAAAACTGATTTTTCTTTTTTAAGAACAGCAATTACAGTTGGCGGATTCATATCATTAGGTTTAATAGTTGCTGGAGCATTATTCGGTTTTAATCTTGGACTTTGGTTTTCGGTTGGAATGGTTGTTTTGGCATCTGGTAGTATTTTGTACCAAACCAGTCAAGTCAAAGACCAGTTTGGAACACAACAATATGTTGGAGCAGCATTGCAATTATTTGCATCGGTAATGTTATTGTTCTGGTATATTTTAAGAATATTAATGAGTAGAAAATAATAAAATATATCTAAAATTTAAATCCTGATTCGTTTTATAATGAATCAGGATTTTTTTATAAAATTCAAAAAATGAAAATTGTTTTCGCTACCAACAACCCAAATAAAATTAAAGAAATTCAAAGTATGTTGCCCAATAATATTGAAATTCTTAGTCTCGAAAGTATTGGTTGTAAAGAAGATATTCCAGAAACTTCTGATACAATTGAAGGAAACTCCATTCAAAAAGCAAACTATGTTCTCGAAAATTATGGATATGATTCTTTCGCTGATGATACTGGACTTGAAGTTGATGCGTTAAATAATGAACCTGGCGTTTTCTCGGCAAGATATGCTGGCGAACAAAGAAATGCCAATGAGAATATGGATAAATTATTATCAAATCTTGAAAATAAATCCAATAGAAAGGCACAATTCAAAACCGTAATTTGTTTGAATCTAAAAGGAAAGCAATATTTATTTACTGGAATTGCAAAAGGTGAAATTATTAAGAATAAAATTGGAAATGGTGGATTTGGATATGATCCAATTTTTCGACCTGAAGGATTTCAAGAAACATTTGGAGAAATTTCATTAGAATTAAAAAACGAAATTAGCCATCGTGGGAAAGCTACAAAACAATTAATTGAGTTTTTGAATCAATAAAGCTAAACAAACCTATAAGGTTTTGAAAACCTTATAGATTTTCGTTTAAAATTAATTAAATAACAATGCAAATCAATAAATACTTTCTTTCAGCGCTTTCATCATTCATTATTTGGGGGTTTTTTAGTTTGGCTTTGAAACCATTAAAAGATTATCCTTCGCTTGATATTTTGTTTTACAGAGTTTTTTTGGCAACTTTATTTTTGTTACTAATCAATTTAGTTTTCAGAAAAAAAACACTCCAAAATGATTATGTTTCTTTCTTGAAATTAGAAACCAAACAAAAATTTCAATCTTTATTTTTAACAGTTTTTGGTGGTTTTTTGCTAATTGCCAATTGGTTTTTATTTATTTATGCAATCAATCACGTTAGTTTGCAATCGGCATCGTTTGCCTATATGATTTGCCCAATTTTGACAACAATTTTAGCTTTTTTTATTTTGAAAGAAAACCTAAGTCGTTGGCAATGGTTTTCGGTTTTTTTGTGCGTAATTAGTTGTGGCATATTGTCTTATGGTCATTTAGAAGATTTATTTTACAGTTTAACAATTGCGTTGTCATTCGCATTTTATTTAATTAGTCAGCGTAAAAACAATCAGTTTGATCGATTTGTGATTTTGACTGTTCAAATGTTGATTGCATCTTTGGTTATTTTGCCGTTTTTTCCAAATTATAGTGGCGCAATGCCAAATGAATCAATGTTTTATTGGTTGTTATTGATAATTGTAATTGTTTTTACAATTATTCCACTTTTTTTGAATTTATATGCTTTGAAAGGAATGAATTCGTCGGCAGTAGGCATTTTGATGTACACTAATCCGTTGATTCATTTTTTTCTTGCCGTTTTTTATTTCAAGGAAGAGGTTAACTTGGCACAAATAATTTCTTATTTATTGATTTTGATTTCGATAGTTATTTTTAACGAAAAAGTTTTATATAAACGGATTTCAAAATAGTTTTTAGAAAAATAAATGTTGTAAAATAGCCCCGACAGAAGGGAAAATCCTTTTTATCAATTGCCACGGGTTTAAACCCGTGGCAATTGATAAAAAGATTGGAATGACGGCGGGAAGATTATTTTATTGAAATGAATCGTTTTGCTTCTAAAAAACCAACTAATTTATAGTTATATAGCGTTAAATTCGGATATTTAATATTTAAAACCTAATATTTAATATTTAAAATACTGATAATCATAACGTAACAATAATCAAAGTCATTAGTTTATCTCGTTTTTTTGTTGTATTTTTGCAAAATATTTAAAATATAATATGAACAAATTTGAACAATTAGGATTGAGTGAATCGTTACTGAAGGCGATTTTAGATCTAGGATTTGAAAATCCGACCGAAGTACAGGAGAAAGCGATTCCCCTATTATTGGAAAAA
>JAYTMQ010000127.1:0-2863 GCA_043728355.1 Bacteroidota bacterium | reverse complement strand
ACAAAAACTTTATACATTTGCAATATGATTTTTAATAAAGATACAGCCGAAAAAACTGCCGAATTACTTTTGCAAATAAATGCAATTAAATTGAATCCAACAACACCTTTTTTATGGGCTAGTGGTTGGAAATCGCCAATTTATTGTGACAACCGTCTAACGCTTTCATTTCCAGCGATAAGAAATTACATTCGAGATGAATTTTCTAAGAACATTGAAAAACAATTCGGAAAACCAGATGTTATAGCTGGTGTTGCAACAGGTGCAATTGGAATTGGAATATTGGTAGCCGAAAGTTTGGGATTACCATTTGTTTATGTGCGTCCAGAACCCAAAAAACACGGTCGCCAGAATCAAGTTGAAGGTTTTTTGCAAAGTGGTCAAAATGTTGTTGTGGTCGAAGATTTAATTAGCACTGGAAATAGCAGTCTACTTGCAGTTGAAGCCTTAAGAAATGAAGGAGCAAATGTTAAAGGAATGGTGGCAATTTTTAATTATGGTTTTGATGTTGCTACTAAAAATTTTAAAAATGCAAATCTCGATTTATATACTTTATCAGATTATGAAAATTTATTAAATTTGGCAGTCGAAAAAATGTATATAACCGAAAAAGAAGAAATAACTTTATCAAAATGGAGAAAAAATCCAGCTAATTGGGATGTTTAAATCCTATTTTAAGATAAATAAGAATTTTAAATAAAAACAAAAAATAATCAATTAAATATGAACTTAGAAAGTCCAAAAGTTAGTTTACAAAAATCTGCTCAATACATGTTTGATGCATTATGCGATGTTAAAAATTTCGAAAAGTTAATGCCCGAAAACATTGCGAAATTCGAAGTTACTAGCGAAGATTCATTCATTTTTGGTTTGTCTGGAATGCCAGAAATAAAACTTATAATGAAAGAAAAAATTGCAATAAGCCAAGTGATTCTTGGTGCAGCAAGCGATAAGTTACCATTTACTTTGACTGCAAATATTGAATCAATTTCTGAAAATTCTTCTGATGTTCAATTACTTTTCGAAGGAGATTTTAATGCAATGATGGCAATGATGATTAAAGGTCCAATTAATAAATTTTTAGAAAATTTATCAGCAAATATGCATAAATTGTAAAATTTAAATTCAAATCAAAAGATTAACAAATTTTATTTAATCTTTTGATTTGAAACAATTAATATTCAAGTTCATTTTTACGTTATCAGATAAAACCAAACTATTTCCGCCAACTTTAAAATTACGTCTATTGATTTCGAAATTGCATTTTATATCAAGATTATTTTCTTTTTCGATTGCAATCAATTCAAATTTTATAGTTTTAGAGATTCCTTTTATAGTCAGATTTCCTTCAACATTGTATCTGTTTAATCGAGTGGCAGGTTCAATTTTTGTTGATTTGAAGGTGATTAATTGAAATTTATCGACATCAAAATATTCTTCTTTTCGCAAATGTTTGTCTCGTGCTGCATTTTCAGTATTGACCGAATTTGAATTAACAGAAAAATTTATTTCGCTTGATTTTAAATTTTTGGCATCGAAAATAATTGTTCCTTGCAAACCTGAAAAATTTCCGTTTATATTTAAACCTATGTTTTTTATAACAAAATTAATTTTGCTATTTTCGTTATTTGCAATAAAATTTTGAGCCATAATAGAGTTGGTTATTAGTACAAATATTAAAATTTTAAATATTCTCATTTGATAAATGTTTGCGATTTTCAAGAAATAAATAAAATTGAACTCCAAATAAAATTGAAGCAATAACTAAATGAATCGGTTGTGAAGTATAAGGAAAATCAAGATAATACATCGCCATTCCTGACAAAATTTCGATTCCGATTAGTGTCATAACCCAATTTATTTTTTGAAAACCAAGATTTAGTTTTCGATTTCTTAAAAATATAAACACATTCAAACCAAGAATCAAAATCGAAAATGAACGGTGGATATAAAATGTAATTTCAGGATTTTCTAATACTTTTTGCATTTGGTTATAACCAAGAATATTGACCATTTCATCAACATATTGTCGAACTTGTGTACCAAGTATTATTTGAATAAAAGTAAAAATTAAAGTTATTAATACAATATTTTTAAATTTTGAATCTGCTATTAAATTCGATTTTAGAACAGTAGCGCTTTTAATAATATAAAGCAAAACTGCAACAATAATAAGTGCTACAACCATGTGAATTGTAATTTTTACAGGATTCAAAACGGAGTAAACTACTCTTGCACCTAACCAACCTTGAAAACCCATTAAAAAAACGGTTAACCAAGAAAATAATGTTACTTTTCTATTGGTTTTCCAATTTCCAAGAGAAAAAATGGCCATAATAAAAACTACTAATCCTGCCAATGCACCAACCAATCTATTTAAGTATTCTATCCAAGTTTCGACAGCATTAAAAATGGCATAATCGTGTTTGGTATAAAGACTAAATTTAGTTTGATCAAAAGTTTTGGTTGATTTAAAATCTGTATTTGCAACCAACAATTTTTCTTCTTTTATGATAACTTGATTTTCAAAATATTCATGGTTTGGTGTCCACAATAATTCTTTAATATCAGTTGGTGGAATGAAATATCCGAAGCATTTAGGCCAATCGGGACAACCCATTCCAGAGCCTGTCATTCGCACCAATGCGCCTGCAACTATTACTAAATATACTAAAATTAACGAAATCTTTGCAGATTTTAGGAAGTATTTTTTCATTGATTCTGAAAATAATTTCAGGTTTATTTTATTGGATGGTTTAATGGATTTTGTCTGGTGTCAAAAATGTCTAGGACATTTATTTCTTGCTCAGATATTTTATAGATAAGTTCAAAGTGCATAAAAAGTGTTATTCTTACTTCATGC
>JAYTMQ010000126.1:0-16381 GCA_043728355.1 Bacteroidota bacterium | reverse complement strand
GGAAAAGGAATCGATACGGGCGAAAGTGCAGCAACTTCAGCTTTGGGTAAAATCGGAATTATCCACGGTGCCAAAACCCTACTAATGCAATCTCCAGATGGTCAAATTACCGAGCCGTACTCGATTTCTGCTGGACTCGATTATCCTGGCGTTGGACCAATGCACGCCCATTTATTCGAAACCAAACGTGCCGAATTTATTGCTATTACCGACGAAAATGCAATGAATTGGGGCATCAAACTTTCCAAAACCGAAGGCATAATTCCAGCAATTGAAACAGCTCACGCATTTGCGATTCTCGACGTCAAGAAGTTTAAACCAACTGATATTGTGGTTATTAATTGTTCTGGTCGTGGCGATAAAGATTTGAATACCTATATAGATTATTTTAAATTATAGTTGGGCGTTACCCTACGTAAAAACTTCGGGTCTGGCTTTCCATTGCAATCTTTTGTTTTTTTAAAGAAAAAAACAAAAGGATTTCCATTCCAATCCCTAACGCAAAACCAAATAAAAATCGACCTAACAGGTTTTAAAAACCTGTTAGGAAAACTAAAATCATTAAACAATGAATCGAATAAATCAAAAACTCCAAGAAGACAAAAAGTTATTATCTATTTACTTTTCAGCAGGATATCCAAACCTAAACGATACCGTTCAAATCATTCAAGATCTTGAAAAATCGGGTGTCGATATGATCGAAATCGGACTACCTTTTAGTGATCCGCTCGCCGATGGTCCAACCATTCAAGAAAGTTCTACCAAAGCATTACAAAACGGAATGACCACTAAATTGCTTTTTGAACAACTTTCAAACATCCGCGAAAGCGTAAAAATTCCATTGATAATTATGGGATATTTCAATCCGATGTTGCAATATGGTGTTGAAGCATTCTGTAAAAAATGTCAAGAGATTGGTATTGACGGATTAATTATGCCAGATTTACCAGTTGATATTTATGACCAAGAATACAAGGAAGTTTTTGAAAAATATGGCTTAATAAATGTGTTTCTAATCACGCCACAAACATCAGAAAACAGAATTCGATACATCGATTCAGTTTCAAATGGATTTATTTATATGGTTTCATCAGCATCAGTTACTGGCGGAAGTTCATCAGAGTTTGGAGATTCTCAACAAAATTATTTCAAACGTATTGAAGATATGAATTTGAATAATCCACAAATTGTAGGTTTCGGAATTAGCAACAAGTCAACATTTGAGCAAGCAACAAAACATGCAAAAGGAGCAATTATTGGAAGTGCGTTTATTAAAAATTTGACTGAAAAAGGTGTTTCTAGTATTGATAAATTCATCAAAAATATAGTTTAAATAACATCAATTATACAATTGAAATACAATTAATTAATACTTTATCATAGATTTTTCTTATACCTATAAAAACCCAAAAAAATGAAAAGATTATTATCTATAGAGTTACAAAAAATCTGGTTGAACAAAGCCAGTCGTTTCCTTACAATTTCTTATTTTGTGTTGCTATCGTTTATTGCAATGATTGCTTCTATAAAATTCGACATTGGTCCTTTTCATATCGATCCATCAGAAATGGGTATTTTTAATTTTCCATTTATTTGGCATTTTAATACTTATGTTGCTGCTATTTTAAAATTATTTTTGGCAATTGTAATTGTTTCGATGATGGCAAACGAATATAGTTATGGCACATTAAAACAAAATTTAATTGATGGAATGAGCAAAAAAGAATTCGTTTTGTCTAAATTTTTTACAGTTGTTTTATTTGCATTATGTTCAACAATTTTTGTTGTTGCAATGACATTAATTTTGGGTTATAGTTTTTCTTCATACACAGAAATCGGAATTGTTTTTTCTGATTTAGAATTTGTTCTAGCATTTTTTATAAAACTTGTTGCATTTTTCTCTTTATGTTTATTTGTTGGTATATTAGTAAAACGATCAGCATTTGCATTAGGTTTTTTATTGATATTAAATATCGCTGAATCAATCATAAAAGGAATTTTAACATTTAAAATTTTTCCTGAAAGCGATACGGTACATTACATAACCCAGTTTCTACCAATCGAAGCAATGTCAAATTTAATCGTCAATCCATCATCGAGATTATCGATAATTAAAGAAGCTGGCGACAAACTTGGTGTAGGAACTGATGTCGATTATTCAATTCATTTTTCGTCAATTTTAATAGTTTTAGCTTGGACATTTATATTTGTTTTTGCTTCATATAAATTATTAGAAAAAAGAGATTTGTAGTATCTTTGTAAACTATGAAAATTTTCAAAATTTTAATATTTATTATTTTTACAAATTGCTTTTCGGCAAAAGTAAACGCACAATTTATTCAAGTTGACGATACTTATACTGCACAACAATTGGTTCAAGATGTATTAATAAACTCTCCTTGTGCTAATGTTTCTAATTTTACTGTAAAAGGAGATTTAATAAGTGGTCCAGAAAAAAGTTATGCTTTTTTTAGCGCTGGAATAAGTAGTTTTCCATTTGCAAACGGAGTAGTTTTAAGCACTTCTAGAGCTAACAAAACCCCTGGTCCTAATGACAATCTTATAGACGAGGGTTCAACATCGTGGCTTGGAGATTCAGATTTAGAAACTGCAGTAGGCTTTAGTAATACATTCAATGCAACTGCTTTAGAGTTTGATTTTACACCATTAACAACTAAAATAAGTTTTGATTATTTATTTGCATCAGAAGAATATCAAGGAAATGCACCTTGTCGTTATTCAGATGCTTTTGCATTTTTGCTAAAACCTGTTGGTGCAACAACTCCATATCAAAATCTTGCATTAATTCCTGGTACAAATTCTCCAGTTTTGGTAACAAGTGTTCATCCATTAATTCAAGGAAATAATGGTTGTCCAGCAATAAACGAGACTTTTTTCGATACCTATAACGGTGTTAATGCTTCAATAAATCTCAATGGTCAAACCAAAGTTTTGACAGCTTCGGCAAATGTAATTCCCGGTACAACATATCATATAAAACTAGTAGTTGCTGACCACGAAAACGTAAAATATGATTCTGCAATTTTTCTTGCTGGTGGCAGCTTCAAAATCGGAACAAATCTTGGTGTTGATAAACTAATCTCCAATAAAAATCCGATTTGCGAAGGAGAAAAATTTTTACTCAACGCAACTATAAATGGTGCAACCTATAAATGGTTCAGAAACAATATTCAAATTTTGGATTTAATATCTGGCTTGCCGATCACTACACCAACTTATGAAGTTGTAAACTCAGGAACTTATAAAGTCGAAGTTTATATCAACCCAACCTGTACTTCTACCGACGAAATTGTTATTGAATATACCGCAAAACCAATTCTAAAAAATGCTAATTTAATTCAATGCGATGATGATTTAGACGGAAAATCTAAATTTAATTTGACGCAACTTGACAATTTTATTAAAAGCGATGCTGGAAACTTGCCACTATTAAATGCTGCTAATGAAATAAAATTTTTCGAAGATTCAAATGCTACTATTGAAATTTTAAATAGTACAGAATATCAAAATACAACATCGAATTCACAAACTATTTATGCCCAAGTTGCCAATGATTTTGGGTGCAAATCGATTGCAACAATTTCTTTGAAGGTTTCTAATAATGTAATTCCAGACCAAATAATTAATATTTGTGATACTGACACCAATCAAGACGGAATAACGACCACTAATTTTGATGATTCAGTAACACCAATTTTAGCTCCATTATTTCCAATTGGTGCAATTTCAATAAAATATTTTCTTTCAAAATCAGATGCCATTTCTCAATCCAATTCGATTTTAAATCTTTTTACAAATTCAATTCCAAATGAACAAATTTTGTATGGTCGAGTTTTAAATGGTTCAGATTGTTACGGTATTATAAAAATTAATTTGAATATTTTTTCATTTGACAAAACAACATTTAAAGACGAAACCAAATTTATTTGCCCATCAAAAACCATAAAATTAGAAGTCCCAATTGGATATTCTTATATTTGGAGCAACGGAAACATAACAGATAATTTTATAAATGTCATTTTAGATGGAATCTACTCAGTAAAAATAACAAACGCCAATAACTGTTCATTAACCAAAACATTTATTGTTCTTAATTCTGATTCGGCCGTTATAGATTCAATCGAAGTCAATGATTTTAATAATAATGAGAATTCGGTTTTGGTGAATTATTCTGGTATTGGCAATTACGAATTTTCGATTGATGGTATAAATTTTCAAAGTAATCCATTATTTACAAATGTTTCTACTGGCGAATATTTTGTGACTGTAAGAGATAAAAACAATTGCGATGATGTAATTTCTGATTTGGTTTATGTACTAGATTTTCCAAAATATTTCACTCCAAATAGCGATGGAATTAACGATAATTGGAAAATAAACAATCTTAACAAAACCGCATTAATTACAATTTATAGTAGATTAGGCAAATTATTATACCAATTCGATAACAATTCTGATGGTTGGAATGGCACTTTTAACCAACAACAACTTCCAGCCGACGATTATTGGTTTACTCTCAATTTAGATAATAATCGAATAATAAAAAATCATTTTGCTCTTAAAAGATAATTAGCTACTTTTATAGTCGTTAAATATTTTATGAAAAATTCAATCACACTTATATTAGTTTTTCTTTCTGTTACTGTTTTTTCTCAGTTCAGCAAGGTTCATTATTTGCCACCAGTTTCTCACACTACCGACCAAGCAGTTCAAGATCAATACTTATATATTTCTTGCCCAAGCACTACTCCTATTGCTTTTACGGTTAAGTATAATGATGGTACAGTAGCATTCACAGGAACCGTTTCGCGTGACATACCATTTTCATATAGAATTGGAGCCGGAGATAATACTCAAATATTAATAGACCAAGGCAGTGTAAACCAAATAATGAACAACAAAGGATACATTATTGAAGCTGATGATTTGGTTTATGTATGTTTGCGAATGACAGCCTCTGACACAAACAACCAAGCTGGTAGCATTGTTTCTAAAGGGTTGGCTGCTGCAGGACAAAGTTTTAGAATTGGTGGATTCAAAAATACTGGAATCACAACAACCAATAATCGATATTTTACTTTTGCAACAATTATGGCGCTAGAAAACAATACAACAATAAAATTTGGTGATATTAAAGCTGGTGTTTCATTGATAAATAATGCTGCGGCTGGAAATAATCCAAATGATATTATTCTAAATCAAGGACAAAGTTTTGCAATTGCTGTCGAAGGTCCAAATTCTGCAAATAAAGATGGTTTAATTGGAGCATCAATTAATTCAAATAAAGACATTGTAGTGAATTGTGGTTCATTTTTGGGCTCAAACGGAAATATTCTAAACAGCGTTGACATTGGAATGGATCAGATTGTTTCTGCAGAAAGAACCGGAACCGAATATATTTTTATAAAAGGAAATGGCAACGAATCAACAGAAAGACCATTAATTATTGCTGATAAACCCAATACACAAGTGTTTTTAAACGGAAATGCATCAGCTGTGGCAACTTTGCAACCTGGAGAATATCTGATTCTTGCAGGAAATGATTTTAATTCAGTAACTAACAATTTATATGTAAAAACTTCCGAAAAAGTGTTTGCATATCAAGGAATTGGTGGTACGTCTGGAGATGCCAATCAAAACATGCATTTTGTACCACCTTTGAATTGCGCCACACCAAAATCTATAAATAACATTCCGCTAATTAATCAAATTGGCACATTAAACAACTTTATCGCTACTGCTTGTTTGGTTACAGAAACTGGTTCGACACTCAATTTTATAGTAAATGGTATCAATTATAATTCGACAACGATAAACACAATTGCGTCAATAACTGGACCATTTACAGTGACTGGCAAACCACAATTTGTAACCTACAAACTTGAAGGATTATCTGGTAATGTATCTGTTTTTTCTTCTTCTCAACTTTATTTATCTTATTTTGGCTCTAGTGGTTTTGCAACTTATGGTGGATTTTATTCTGGATTTACATTCAATCCTGAAATAACATTTAGTAGTTTATCGACTACACAATCTGGTTGTATTCCAAATGTAAAACTTGAGGTAAACGCCATTTCGGCATTTGATACATTCAGTTGGTTTCAAGACGGAATTCCAATTCCTGGATCAAATTTTATAATTCCTACACAACCAGGATATTATTTTTCTGAAGGAACAATTACTGGATGTGGAGCAACTCAAATATACAAGTCATTTGAAATTCCAGTAAGTATTTGTACACCAAACTTAGACAATGACTTTGTAAATGATAATATTGATTTGGATTTTGACAATGATGGTATTACAAATTGTGTCGAATCGGCTGGAGATTTAAGTATTAATCTATCAAATACAGCTATTGGATTTATAACAAAATTACCTTACATAAATTCTTATACAGGAATAATTACAACGGTTGGAACTGCGACTTCAATAGGAACTTTTACAGGAAATTCGAATAATTTTGTAACACAAGTTCCAATTGGTAAAAAAAATAAAGTAAAATATGAAATGACATTTGCAAAACCAATTTCTGTTTCTTTAGAATATCCAGTCGTTGCAAACGCATCTGATTTAATTAACTCTAATTCTAATTTTATAGCAAATTCAGATAAAAACACAACATTAACTGTACTTAATCCAACCAATCAATTATTGATCGATACTAATTACGATGGTATTTATGAAAGTGGAATAACACGATTTTCATCATTCGAAATCAGGTTTAGATTAAATAGCTCTATTCCATTAGCGGCTGGAACTGGCACTTTTAGTTTTCGTGGACATTTAATTACTAAATTTGCAATAACTCAAGAAAATTTATCTGAAACTGCAATTAATCGTGCAACTTTTTCATTAATAGCAACTTGCATTCCAAAAGATTCAGATGTTGATGGAATTATCGACCAATTGGACTTAGATTCTGACAATGATGGAATTTCGGATACAATTGAATTTGTAAGTCAAAATAATATTATAAAATCCAATTTAGACGCCAATTTTAATGGTATTAACGATGCTTTTGATTTAGTAACTTCTCCATCTGATACAGATAATGACGGAATTTTTAATTTTCTGGATTTAGATTCTGACAATGATGGGATTTTTGATTTATTCGAATCTAATAGCAACGCAATCGATGTTAATCTAGATGGTATTGTCGATGGAAATATTGCGAGTTTTGGAACAAATGGTTTATCAAGTACTCTACAAACTGTTGCAAACAATGGCATTTTAAATTATTCAATTCTAAATTCTGATACAGACAATTTTCCAAATTATGTAGATTTAGATTCTGACGAAGATGATTGTTTTGATGTAATCGAAGCAGGTTTTCTCGACCCAAATCTTGATGGATATTTAGGAAATATTCCTTTAAATATAAATGCAAATGGAAAAGTAATTTCTGGAATTGGTTACACATTACCTTTACCAAATTATTTAAATCCAGGAATTATTACAATCATAACTCAGCCAACAAATGCAGAACAGTGTAATTTACAAAATACAACTTTTACAATTGCAACTAATTTTGTAAATAGTTATAAATGGCAATTTTCAATCGATAATGGATTGACATTTAGCGATATTACCAACAATTTAATTTATAGTGGTGCAACAACTAATACATTAACAATAACCGAAATTCCAATTGGTTATAACAATTACAAATACAGAGTTTATTTGGCAAAAAACAACAATACTTGTGGCAAATATTCTGATGTTGTCAGTTTAAAAGTCAATATTTTACCAGTTCTTACAACTGCAACATTAATACAATGCGACGACGATTTCGATGGCATTTCGATATTTAATTTAACCGAAAAAAACAATTCGATATCTGTAAATTCAAGTATCGAAGATTTCACTTATTTTAAAACAGAAGCAGGAGCAACATCAAATTCTATAAATCCATTAATAAAAATATTAAATCCATTGGCTTACACTTCGAGCTCAGGCTCGGTTTGGGTTAGAGTTACTAATGCTAAAACTTGTTTTTCGGTTGTTCAATTGAATTTAGTGGTTTCAATTCCGCCAATAAATTTATCAACCTATTCCAAAATTTTTAACGTTTGTGATGATTTTATTGACGCTAATAATGATGATACTGACGGAATTTCTAGTTTCAATTTTAGTTCAGTTGTAAACGAAATCAATTTATTACTCACAAATCCAACAGATTATACCATAAAATTCTTTAAAACCAAAGCCGACGCATTACAAGAAATTGATTTAACAGGCAATTCGTTAGCCATTACAAATATTTCGAGTTATAGAAACATTGGTTTTCCAAATTCTCAAAAAATTTGGGTTCGAGTAGAAAATACTTCAAACAATGCTTGTTTTGGATTTGGCGATTATATAACATTGAATGTTAATAAACTACCAAACATTAAGTCAACTGAAAAATATCAAGTTTGTTTGAATTTACCAAATATTTTTCAAATATTAACAGCAGGAATTATTGATGGAACTTCGGTAAATGATTATACCTATAAATGGACAAAAGATGCAGTTATTTTAACAAATACAAATGCAAACTTAAACGTCAATCAATCAGGTATTTATACAGTTCAAGTCAAAAATAAATTAACAACTTGTTCAAGAATTAGAACAATAACAGTTACAGCGTCAGAAACAGCAATTCTATTACCACCAACTATTGTAGATTTAACTGAAAATACTTCTGCTATAATTAATGTTACTGGTATTGGAATTTATGAATACAGTCTCGATTTACCAAATGGTCCATTTCAAAATTCAAATGTTTTTGATAATATTTCTTTTGGCGTTCACGAAGTTTATGTCAATGATTTGAATAATTGTGGAATCGTGAGTCAAACCATAAATATTATCGGTGCACCAAAATATTTCACTCCAAACGGCGACGGAATTAATGATTTTTGGAATATTCAAGGAACATCATTAACCAATAATTATAGCTCTAAAGTCAAGATATTTGATAGATTTGGAAAATTAATTACCAATTTTGAAATATTTAACAAAGGTTGGGACGGAAACTTTAATAATCAGTTATTGCCAGCCGACGATTATTGGTATGTTGTTGAACTTGAAGACGGACGAATTGCCAAAGGACATTTTAGTTTGAAAAGATAAATGAAAAAATCCATAAAAATTCTCATTTCATTAGTTTGGCTAGTCAACGGATTGTTTTGTAAAATACTCAATTTTGCACCAAGACATCAAGAAATTGTAGGTCAAATTCTTGGAGGATTCTATGAATTACTTTTAACCAGAACAATCGGAATTTTAGAATGTTTGATGTTTTTATGGATTTTGAGCAACATCAAATCAAGATTTTGCGCCATTTTTCAAATTTTTATTATACTGACAATGAATTTTTTAGAATTTGCATTAGTTCCAGATTTATTACTTTTTGGAAGGTTTAATATTTTAGTTGCAATTGCTTTTTGCTATCTTATTTATTGGAATGAGTTTAAGAATTATAAATAAATTATGAATTTTAAATTTGTGAAAATTCGTAAAATTTGTGTAAATTTTCAAAATAATTATGTTTTCATTAAAAAATCATCCATTTGCGGTCGAAACAACATTCAATAAATCGGTGGTGTTGACTTTTGCAATTCATAAAGAAGAACTCGAAAACTTAATTCCAGAATGTCTTGAACTTGATGTTTTTGAAGATCAATTTGCTTTTATTGCCGTTGCGTTGGTTTCGACCAAAAACTTACGACCAAGAGGATTTCCTGAATTTTTTGGCAATGATTTTAATTTGGTTGGTTATCGTGTTTTTGTAAAATACATTGACAATCGAGGTAAAAAATTACGTGGATTATACATTTTGAAATCCGAAACCAACAAATCCAAAATGACTTTTTTTGGGAATTTATTTTCGCATTATAATTACAAAACTACCGATATTTTATTTGAAACTAAAGTAAATTTATTAGAAATAAAATCAAAAAAATCAAATTTTAAAATTGTCTTGAATAATAACGAGAATGCAATTTTACCAACAAATTCAGTTTTTAGCGACTGGAAAACAGCTCGTAAATTTGCTGGACCATTGCCTTTTACTTTTACTTATAATAAATCCAAAAAAGAAGTTTTGATAATTGAAGGCATTCGCCAAAACTGGATTCCAAAACCTATCGAAGTTGTATCATTTAATATTGATTTCTTTAAAGATTATAATTTTTCGGAAGTAATTTTATCAAATGCTTTTATTATTGAAAATATTCCATATTATTGGAAAAAAGGTAAAATTGAGCAATGGAAAAAACAGTAAATCGCAAACCACTACAAGGCGTTTTTAATATTATACGATTCAATTGGCATTATTATGTTAGTGCAATGTTGATTTTTGGATTTGTAGTAATATGTCAAAATATATATTTAGGTTTATGGAAATTATTTTGGACTGCATTAATTTTTTATATTACTTATAGTGTTTTAATTTCTCTTTTGGTTTCTTATTATATTTATGATTTCAAAGATTTTTATTCTTTAAATTGGTTAAAATTAATCAATGTAGAAAAGCCTAAAAACATCATCAATATCAATGCTGGATTTGATGAAACTTCTTTAATTTTAGAAGATAAATTCCCAAATTCTGAATTAAAAGTTTTAGATTTTTACAATCCCGAAAAAAATACAGAAATTTCAATTGAAAGAGCCAGAAAATCTTATCCACCATACGAAAATACAATTGTTGTAGAAGCTGATAATTTGTCAATTCAAGATAATATCTCTGATTTAATTTTCTTGATTTTTGCAGCACACGAAATCAGAAAATCTTATGATAGAATTATCTTTTTTCAAGAATTAAATAGAATTCTCGAAAAAAATGGCAAAATTATATTGATTGAACATCTTCGAGATTTTTCTAACTTTCTAGCATTCAATATAGGTTTTTTTCATTTTCATTCAAAAAAAACTTGGAAAAATGATATCGAAAAAGCCAGCCTGAAAATTAGTTCTGAATATAAATTAACTATTTTTACATCATTATTCATCATCGAAAAAAATGGAAATCCATCTTAAAATTCTTGGTTATTTGTTTGTAATTCTAGCATTTGCACACGCCTTTTTTTCAAAATATTTCAATTGGAAACAAGAATTAAATCAAATAAGTTTAATCAACAAACAAATGATGGAAGTGCATACTTTTTTTGTAGCATTAATTGTTCTTGGAATTGGTTTGTTGAATATTTTTTATTCTCATGAATTGCTTACAAATTCATTAGGAAAACCAATTTGTTTCGGATTATTCGTTTTTTGGTTAATCAGACTAATTTTTCAATTTTTTGTATATTCATCAAAGCTTTGGCGTGGCAAAAAATTCGAAACTATAATGCATATTTTATTTTCTGTTTTCTGGATTTATTGCACTTGGGTTTATTTTATAGCATGGAATTTCAAATAAATAAAATAAATTGTCTTGAATTGTTAAAAAACACTATTTTTATAAAAAAATAAAATCTCTTTTTATGGCTGAAAATACTAATGACGCACAACAAAATCTTGAAAATAAATTGGCACAACAAAGCAAAAATTCAAGAAATAAAAAAATAAAAATTGGAGTTTTGATTGGTTTAATAGGTCTTGGAATATTTGCAGTACCTAAAATCTTGAAACATTTCAACAAAAAAGAAGTAGTTTGTCTAAAAAACAGAACAGAAATTTACGAAAAATACAAAGATGCAGTTGTTTTGGTAGAACATACTTATGCTTATGAAGTATCGATAAAAGGTTCTAAACCATTTATAATTTCGGCTTCTGGTTCAGGAAATGATGAAAGAACTGTAAATGGTACTGGATTTTTTGTCACACAAGACGGGAAAATTGTAACCAACCATCACGTTGCAGAACCTTGGAATGCAAGCGATATCAAAGGAAATTCTGAAACATATATAAAAGAGCGAATTTCTCAGATTTTGCCAGATTCAATTCAAGAGAAGCAATACAAATATTATCTTGATGAAAATTGGAATGTCTATAATGATGAAGAAGGAGATTATGAAGACGGCGAAAGCTATGAAGCCAGAAAAGAATTAAATCCTGAAGCCGAAGCAGTTGCAGATAAAATTTTAAATGACTCCACCTTGGTTGAAAATAATTCAGAAGACATTGACATCGAAACTACTACAACCGAAGCTAAAGAAATTAAATATGTGAATTTTGAAGATATCGAAGTAAAAGGTATTTCAATAAAAATTAGTGTAGCACTTCATGGTTCCAACGATTCGTGGTTGCCATGCAAAGTTTTAAAAATTGCTAAAGATGAAGAAGTTGATGTTGCTGTTTTGCAATTAGACTCGAAACAATTACCAGATTCTGTTTCAAATGTTATCGATTTGAATGAAGCAATTAGCGATGATATGTCTATAAAACCAGGCACAAATGCAGTGCTAATCGGTTACCCAATGGGAATGACTTTGGCAAGTACCAGAAAAGGTATTAAAGTGCAAGTATATGAAGGTCAGATAAATAAAGAATCTGATGGTGTCAGTTTGCAATATAATGTAACCTCAACGCATGGTGCAAGTGGTTCGCCTGTTTTTAATCAATGTGGAAATCTAATTGCTATAAATTATGCAGGTTACGACGAAGCACAAGGATATAATTTCGGAATTGTTGCTAAACACGCCATTGAGTTGGTAGAATAGAAAAAATAGAAATCAATTAATTAATAAATTAAAACAAAATGAAAAAAATTAAATTATTGCTTTTGGCATCCATTTTTACTGTTTCTTGTGGTGTAAATAAATTCGAATCACCAGAATTTCTTGCAAGAACAGCTAATCATAAAATGGTTGCAATTTTGCCACCAGTTATTCAATATACAAATCCAAAAACTGGAAGTATCATTTTAAAAGATGATAAAACACAACAAATGCAAACCGAAAGTTATTCATTACAAAAACATTTGTACCAAAAATTATTGAATCAAAAAACAATTAAAGATCCAATTACTATAAATTTTCAAGATGTTATTCGTACCAACGAGATTCTTAAAAAAAACAAAATTGAAAATAAAGATTTACTTGAAAAAACACCTGAGGAATTAGCCAAAATTCTTCAAGTTGATGCTGTTGTGGTTAACCGTGTCGAAAAAGAAATCATGATTGATGAAAAAATATTAGGCATTGCAAATGTTGGCGTTCAAATTCTCGGAGTTTTAAATGGTCCAGGAAACAATTCTGGACAAGCAGGAATGGTAAAAACTGGTATCATGAAATTAAATTCAAGTTTAAATGATGGCAAAGACGGATTTGTATTATGGAATTCTTTTAAAGATTTTGACATTACTTTAGACAATTTGCCTGATGATATTTTAATTCAATATGGCAATCAATGTGCAAGAAGTTTTCCATACAGAACAAAAAAATAAAAAAAATACAAGTTCAAAATATATTAATAAAAAATCTCAAATTCTAAATTTTAGTTTTTGGGATTTTTTTTTGAAAGAAAATTTTTAAGTTTAAATTTAAAATTGTAAGAATAGAAAAACACAAAATAAAATTAATAATTATAAAATACTCGACATATAACATAATTATATAAATTTAATACAATAAATGTAGTTATATTACTATAATTACATTTTTTTATAACATTTATTTAATTAAAAATAAATCTAAAATTAGTGTTAAATTTTGGAAAATTTATAATTTAACAGATTTAAATGTTAGTTAACGTTTTTTTATAAAACTGAATTTGAAATTATTATAATTTAACCTAAAATATTGAAAGCCAATATTTTGTAGGAAAGAAAAGAACCGAAATTCTTTTCAAAATTGTTTAATTTTTTTAATTCATTATTATGAAAACAAAACTAATTAGTTGTTTGTTTTTGTGTGTTTTGTGTTTTAGTTTACAAGCTAAAACCAAAAAAAGTAATGGTTCCAAAAAAACTACAAATGTAGTCTGGAACTCTTATTGCTGGGGATTCAATCCCGGAAGTTACAATGAAGTTAATTTCAAAACCGCTTTCCCTGATGGAGTTTCCATTGGACACGGTACGAAAAAACTATCATTTACTTCGTACTCTGAAATTGTAAACTTTCTAAATTCAGAAAGTTATGCGAACCATTTGTCATCAGACAAAAAACTAAATCCTGATTCCTATAATAATCTTTTAGCGAGACACTTGACCGCTTTGACTTTATCTATAGGTTTTGATTTTTTTAACAAACAGTACTTCTCAGATTCCGAGAAATTAGCCAATTTTAAAATTAAAGATGGTTTTTACAAAGATAAAACCGTTCAACAATTTTTAAAAATTGCTAATGGAATTTATGGAAATAATTCACAAACAAGTTCGATTCCCAATTTAGTTTCGACAGCAAAATTAATTACCCAACAATTTTCTGAGAATAAATCAACACCTTTATCGATTTCAAGTTTAACACTCCTCAACGATGTTAAATGTTATGGAGGAAATAATGGTCGAGAAAAAGTGACAGTCTACGGTGGAGTTTCTCCTTTTACGTTTACATTATCCAACGGAAACACTTTAACTAGTGCGAGTAATAATGTTACTTTTTCAAATTTAATTGCAGGTAGTTATACAGTTACAGTAACCGATTTCCTAGGTAATACTGCGTCTGGAGCCAACGCATTTACAATTTTACAACCTTCAATGCTAATGGCAACAACATCAACTACTGATGTTACTTGTTATGCCTTAACTAACGGAACAGCAACAGTCATCCCCTCGGGCGGAACTGCTCCTTACACGATTCTTTGGAACAACGGAAGTACAAGTTTAACATTAACCAATTTAGCCGCTGGAACCTACACAGCAATGCTTACGGACTCGAACGGGTGTTGCAAGCCCATTACTGTGTACGTAGACGTGCCAGAAATGTTAATGGCTTCTGCAACTTCATCCAGTATTTCGTGTTATGGCGGTACCAACGGTTCGGTGGCTGCAACTGCATCTGGCGGAACTCCAGCTTACTCTATTTTATGGAGCAACGGAAGTACTAGTTTCTCGCAATCGGGTTTATCAGCTGGAACTTATTCTGCTGTAATTACCGACGCCAATGGTTGTACCGAAAATGTTTCAACTACAATTTCATCGCCTTCATTGCTAGTGGCTTCTGCATCTTCAACCAATGTTTTATGTTACGGCGATTCAAGCGGAACAGCAACTGCATCAGCATCTGGTGGAACTGCACCATACACCATAATTTGGAGTAACGGAAACACCAGTTTTTCTCAAACTGGATTGGCTGCGGGAACTTATACTGCAATAATTTCAGATGCAAATCTGTGTTGTAAACCAGTTTCTGTTACTATCGAGCAGCCTGAAATGTTAATGGCAATGGTCGATTCGACTAATGTTTTGTGCTATGGCGGTTACAACGGAACAGCAACTGCATCGGCAATGGGCGGAACTTCTCCTTATACCATTCTTTGGAATAATGGAAGCACCGATTTCAACCTTACGGGATTATCAGCAGGAACTTTTACTGCTGTAATTACTGATGCTAATGGTTGTTCTCAAAATATTTCAGTAACAATTACGCAACCAACAATGTTAATGGCTTCTGCATCTTCAACCAATGTAACTTGTTTTGGATTATCCAATGGAACGGCTTCAGCTGTTGCAAATGGAGGAACTGCTCCTTACACTATTTTATGGAGTAATGCAAGCACTAATTTTGATTTAACAAGTTTATCATCAGGAACTTATACTGCGGTTGTAACCGATGCCAATGGTTGTACTTACAACGTTTCTGTCGATGTAACCCAACCCGAAATCATATTGGTTGGCACACAATCAAGCAATCCAACTTGTTATGGAGGCGATAATGGAACAATTACAACTTCGCCCTATGGCGGAACGTCACCATACACAATTTTATGGAGTAATGGAAGTACCAATTTTAATCTTACGGGATTAAATGCTGGAACTTACACTGCAGTTGTAACCGATGCGAATGGTTGTACTTATGATATTTCAATTGAACTAACGCAACCAAGTGAACTTGCTTTATTATTGACTTCCACAAATGTAACTTGTTATGGAGGAAATACTGGTTCAGCAACAGTTTCTGTTTCTAATGGAACTGCTCCTTATACCATTTTATGGAATAATGGAAGTACAAGTTTCACTAATTCAGGTTTATTAGCAGGAACTTATACTGCTGTAGTAACCGATACTAATAGTTGTTATATAAATGTTATTGTTGAAGTTGTTCAACCAACAGAGTTAACATCAGATTATGTGCAACAAAACCCTACGTGTTGTTATTTATCTAGTGGCTCGGCAACTGTAACAAGTTCTGGTGGCACACCAACGCACACTATTTTGTGGAGCAATGGCAGTACCAATTTTGCAAATACTGGATTGGGTGCAGGAACGCAT
>JAYTMQ010000125.1:0-24926 GCA_043728355.1 Bacteroidota bacterium | reverse complement strand
GTTCGGCATTAACCCGAACTTAACGAAAAATAAAAAAATCATCAATGAGCTAATGGATTATGGTAAAATTGCAGCCTAAATTTCTTACGAAGTATTGATCCAATAAAAGAAGGAAAAATTTATATTGGCGACTATGATGCGAATTTTATTCATTACAAAAGTTTGCGAAACGCAATAGGAGTTATTCCACAACAATTGAACTTGTTTTCTGGAAATATTATAGAAAATATTGCACTTGGAGTTGTTTTTCCGAATATTCAAAGAGTTTTGGATTTGTCAAAACAACTTGGTATTAACGAATTTGTAGAAAAATTACCCAATGGATTTGAAACTCAAATTGGCGAAAATGGTGCAATGTTATCTGGTGGACAAAAACAAAGAATCGCAATTGCAAGAGCATTATACAAAAACCCAGAAATTTTATTAATGGACGAAGCAACGTCATCATTAGATACCAATTCAGAAAAAATCGTAAAAGATGTAATTGATAATTTCAAACTTCAAGGCAAAACAATAATTGTGATTGCACATCGATTAAGTACAATTGCGAACGCAGATGTTATTTTAGTTATGGAAAATGGAGCAATTGTCGAACAAGGAAATCATCAAGAATTGTTAGATTTAAAATCAAAATATTTCGAACTTTGGCAAAAACAAAGTTTGGTTTAAACAAAATTTTAATTTCTTGTAACAAAAAATCAATTCAAAAGTCTAATCAATATAATTACAAACCAAAAAATTTGTAAATTTGCATTTCTATATTATATGAAAAAATCAATCAAAATCATTTTATTTTTATTCGTAGTAACGAACTCATTTGCACAAGCCAAAAAATGGACTTTAGAAGAATGTGTTAATTATGCTTATAAAAATAATATTTCAATAAAATTATCCGAACTCGATTCGAAAAATAGCGCAATTGAAAAAAATGCAGCAATTGGAAATTTTCTTCCTACTGTTAATGCCAATGCGCAACATTCTTGGAATATTGGTTTGAATCAAAATATTACAACTGGAATTCTGGAAAATCAAACGCAACAAAATTCAGGTTTAGGATTGAATGTTGGTATAACAATTTACAACGGTTTGCAAAATCAAAACCGTTTGCGGCGAGCCAATTTATCTATTATTGCAGCTCAATTTCAGATTTTAAAAATGAAAGATGATGTTGCTTTAAACATTGCCAACGCTTTTTTGCAAATATTATTCAATAAAGAAAACCTAAAAGTTCAAAACGAACAATTGGCAAATACTGAAAAACAACTAGCAAGAACCAACGAATTGTTCAATGCTGGATCGGTTCCTCGAGGCGATTTATTGGATATTAAAGCCACAATTGCTGGCAATAAACAAAATATAATTATTGCCGAAAATGCATTATTAATTTCTAAATTGAGTTTGGCACAATTGTTACAGTTACCTGATTTTAAAGAATTTGATGTTATCGAAACCATTTCTGATTCAAAAGAAAGTTCAGTAATGCTCGAAAATCCTGAGAACATTCTTAAAAAAGCCAAACAAGAAAGAATTGAATTGAAAATTGCAAAATCGAATTTAGATGTTGCCGAAAAAGATATTTCAATTGCCAAAGGAGCTTTTCAGCCAACACTGACTGCGTTTTATGGGTTTAATACACGTGCGAGTTACAATGATAGATTTATTGGCTTAACGCCAGATTTAGCTAATCCTTTTTCTCCAATTGGCTTTGTTGAGGGAAGTTCAACTAGAGTTCTACAGCCAAATTTAGTTCCAGTTCTTGGAAATGCAGCACCAGTTTTTGATCAATTTTCAGATTTTAAAGGAAATTCGTTTGGTTTTCAATTAGCGATTCCGATTCTAAATGGATTTACAGTTAAGAATAATGTTGCCAGAAACAAAATTACTTTTGAACGTTCTAAAATTGCTATGCAACAATCAGAACTTGATTTAGAACGTAATGTTTATAACGCTTACGCAAATGCCAAAGGTGCACAAAACGCATTCGAATCGGCAAAAATCTCATTAGAAGCAAGACAAAATGCCGTTGATTTTGCCAAAGAAAGATTCAATGTTGGAATGATGAATTCGTTTGATTACAATCAATCACAATCATTATTAGTCAATGCACAATCTGAAGTTTTAAGAACCAAATATGACTATATTTTCAAAATAAAAATCGTGGAATTGTATTTTGGAATTCCGATTATTTCGAATTAAGTTGTTTGTTTTTTGAAAGTTTCTGGTATTAAGTTTCAAGTTAAAAAATTAAAGTTATGTCAAAAAAAACTATTTTAATAGTATCGGGATTTGTAATCGGTTTGGTTGCATTATTATTAATTCTAAAAAAATCAGGCACTTTTGGTGACAATACCGAAGCTGTTGAAGTAGAGTTTGTAAAAATCAACGAAACAACTATAATCGAAACCGTTTCGGCAACAGGAAAAATTCAACCTGAAATTCAAGTCAAAATCTCATCAGAAGTTTCGGGCGAAATTACAGCACTTGCCGTAAAAGAAGGTCAAGTTGTTCGCAAAGGCGATTTGTTGGTTAAAATAAATCCAGATTTGTATACTTCTGGATTGAACCGTTCTCAATCTAATTTATCAAGTACAAAATCGGGTTTAAGTCAAGCTGATGCATCGTTTAGAGAAGCAAAAACAAGTTACGACCGAAGCAAAACATTATTTGACAAAGGCATAATTTCAAGATCAGATTTTGACAAAGCTGTTGCTGCATTCGAAGTCTCAAAAGCCGTAAAAGAAACTGCATATTACAACGTTCAAAGTGCCAATGCAACTGTTAGCGAAGCCAGAGATAACCTAGGCAGAACAACGATTTATGCTCCAGCCGATGGAACAATTTCGGGATTGACAGTTGAATTAGGCGAGCGAGTTGTTGGCACACAACAAATGACTGGAACGCCAATAATGACTGTTGCCAATCTAGACAATATGGAAGTTGAAGTCAATGTAAACGAAAACGACATTGTAAAAATTTCGATTGGAGATTCGACAAAAGTCCAAGTTGATGCTTACTTGAAAAAAGAATTTAAAGGTATTGTAACCAGCATTTCGAATTCGGCTACTGCAACTTTAACCGCTGACCAAGTAACAAATTTTAAAGTAAAAGTAAGAATTTTAAAAGAATCTTACGCTGATTTAACCGAAGGAAAACCCGCAAGTTACTCGCCATTTAGACCAGGAATGACTGCTACTGTTGATATAATAACAAAAACCAAAAATAAAGTTGTTGGAGTTCCAATAAGTTCGGTTGTAATAAAGTCTGATACTACAGCAGTGAAAATTACTGATGTTAAAGATGAGGACGAAGAAAAATTAAAGCCAAAATCGGATAAAAAGTTCGAATGTGTTTTTGTGAAAGTTGGTGATAAAGCCAAAATCAGAATCATAAAAACTGGAATTCAAGACGACTCTAATATCGAAGTTTTAGAAGGTTTAAAATCTGGTGAAACTGTAATTACTGGACCATACACAACCGTTACAAAAGATTTACAATCAGGCGATAAAGTTAAAGTTCTAGTTGTTAAATAAGTTTTCAGTTTTCAGATTTCAGGTTTCCAAAAAAAAATCATTTGTGAACAAATGATTTTTTTTAATTTTATTCAAAATATTTAAAATTTAAAATGCTTATTTTAAACTTAGAAACATCGACCAAAAACTGTTCGGTTTCATTATCAAATAATGGAAAAACTATTATTTGCAAAGAATTATCTGATGCTGGTTTTTCGCATGCTGAAAAATTACACCTTTTTATTGAAGAAGTTTTGTTAGAATCTAAATTGACTTTCAAAGATTTGTCGGCAATTGCTGTCAGCAAAGGTCCAGGTTCTTACACTGGCTTGCGAATAGGCGTTTCGGCTGCCAAAGGGTTATGTTTCGCATTAGATATTCCATTAATTTCGGTTGATACTTTGCAAGTTTTGGCAAGTCAAGCTGAAGTTGAAAACGGTATAATTATTCCGATGATTGATGCTCGAAGAATGGAAGTTTACAGCGCAATATTCAATAAAAATCAAACTAAGATTCGTGAAGTTCAAGCACAAATACTTGATGAAAATTCGTTTTCAGAAATCGATGAAACCATTTATTTTGTTGGTGATTGCAACGAAAAAGCCAAAACAGTTTTGACTAAAGATAATTTTGTTTTTTTAGATGATAAGATTTATCCATCGGCTAACGAAATGAGTAAATTGAGCTTTAAAAAATTTGAAAACAACGATTTTGAAGATGTTGCTTATTTTGAACCTTTTTATTTAAAGGATTTTTTAATTACAACATCAAAAAAAACTTAACTATTATCGGATATTAAATAAATCGTCGAGTGTCAATTCGTTTTGAACAATTGATCGTCTGTACATGTTTTCCACTAATCCAAAAGTGGTAATCATTGTTAAAAAAACCGATTTTCGAGTTTTAGAACCCGATTTGAATGCTCCAATTTTATTACGCAATTTCATATCATAATCTTTTGTGATTTCGAATTGATTAATAGAATATTTTATTTCAAATAGATTAATAACTCGGTCATTTCTATCAATAATCATATCGATTTGTGCACCATTTCCGTTTTCGTCTGCTGGTTTTTGCCACGAACTTGTTTCGCTATAAACGCCATCAATTCCTAGGCTCATTTTAATGTTTTGAACATGATCCCAACAAACTTGCTCGAATGTCAATCCTGCCCAAACATTGGTTGCGCCGTCATTTAGTCTGTTAATCCAATTTCCTGATTGAAATTTTCCAGCATTTACGATGAATTTGTAATAAAAAAGCGTGTAATAATCGGCTATTACATACACACGTTTGGTTTTATTGACTCCAATTGGTGTATATGACTTTAAGAAACCACTTTCTTCGAGTTCGTTTAATTTGACACTAAAATCGCCGTTAGAAACTGTTTTCATTGCCAAAATTAAATTATCACGAGTGGCACGATTGCCCAGCTCATGAACTGTACGCAGCAATTTTTCGTGCTTTTCGGAATTATTAAACAACGACGAAAATATAAATTGAAACTCGTTTCGTAAAAGTCCAGTAGTGCTAAAACACATTTCTTCGATGTTTTGCGCTGCACTCAATCCTTTTTTTACTTGCTCTAGATAATATGGAATGCCGCCCATAACCATATACAAATTCACAATTTGGTACCGATCAAGATTGATGTTTTTGGACTGCAATAACATTTCTGTTTCTTGTAATGTGAATGGTTCTATCTTAAAACGGTGCGTTACTCGGTTGTATAATCCGCCCTTGTTTCGAATCAATTCGTTGATCATCCACGATGCTGCCGAACCGCAAACGAATAGTTTTAAATCTTTTTGATCGCTCGCCCAACTGTTCCAAAAATATTCTAAACCAGTCATAAAATCTGATTTTTTGGTATCAAACCAAGGCAATTCATCTATAAAAACGATTCTTTTTCCTTTTATTTTTGTAAGTTCTGTTCGGAGAATTCCAAATGCTTGTAACCAATTTAGCGGTGGCGAATAACTGCTTTCGAACGATTTATTTAAGAAAATAGTAAAACTAACCAACTGCATTTCGGTATTGCTATTGGCTAAACCTGTTGCATAAAACGTAAAATTATTGTTGAAATATTCCTTAATTAAATAAGTTTTTCCAACACGACGTCGCCCATAAACTGCTATAAATGCGGGTTTATCGTCGTCAATAATTTCTTTGAATCTTTTTCTTTCTGGCAATCGACCTATTATTGGCATAATTAAATCTTTCGCCAAAAGTACTATTTATTTTAGTTTTTGGCAAATAATAGAATATTTTTTATGCCAAAAATAATAATTTTTATAATTTTTGGTAAGTATTTGATTTTATTTTTAGCCAAAAATAAATATTTTATTATTTTTTGGTAGATTATTAATTTAATTATTTGCCAAAAATTGATATTTTTATAGTTTTTGGCAGATAATGGAATATCATTTTGTCAATAAAATATAGGTTTTTAATTTTAATGTATAAAAAATTGGAATCAAAACGATTAGATGAACCACAGTTCATCTTTACAAAAAATAGAATAATTTTAAATGAACTTATATATCTTATATGTTTGAGAAAATCTAAATATTTAATTCAACTTAAAATTAACCTGCAATCGTTCTAAATCATTCAACAATTCATTAGAAATTTTGATTTTCAGTTTTCGGCTTTGCATCCATAATCTTGTTACAACTTTGGTTTGAAATTTCTATTTTGAAATTTCCATTTCGCCAACAATTCGCATTGTCTCAACACTAACTGTACAAACTCTTTTTAACAAATTGATTACGTGAGATTTATAATCTGCAAATCGATAAGTATTAAAATTTTCTGCAATAGTCTTGTCGGTATATTTTTTTTCTTTGTATTGGTCGAGAACCCACTCCAACGCCGAGCGATTACCGAGTTTATAGAGCCAAGCACTATCTGGAATGCCTAATAAATGAGTATGTTCATCAATAGCAATAACGTTGTTAATTTTGTCTGCTTTTAGTTTTACTTTTAGTTTGTAGTTTTTGTCTTTAACAATATTGCTATTGTCCACGACTTGCAAGTCATACGGTGCAACAGTTTCATAATCTATATGTAAATCCATTAACTGTTTTCCCCAAGTTACCCATCTGTCAAAATTATCATAAAACGGCAGTCTTGGAAACTCACGTTTGAGGTTCAACTCATATTTTTTGCGGTATTCTGGATTGTGCAAAACGGCGTAAGTGTAATAAAAAATCGCTTCTTTAGTAATCTTTGTCAAAGTTTCGAACTTTGACAAAGATGAGTAGTGATTCACAAACTGATCCAAACCCCAATCGGTAATGTTGTCTAGTTTATTGTCTTTACTTTCAAAACGGTTTAAAGCAAATATTTTTGTGTCGCCAGTAAAATGCAAATCCACAATTTTGTTAGACGCCAAAACTATCAAGCCTTTTCCGTTACCGTTAAAACAAATAACTCTATTTTCTATATCGAAATTTTTACCAAAATAGTCATAGTGGTTTTGGGTTAATCTATCACTAAAAATTTTATTTGAATAATATAATTGTTTAGTAAATGGTCTGTAATTAAAATTGACAATATATTTTTTATCGAATTTTGATTTTGTTTTGCTTTTTAAACAATTTCTTAAACTCTCGCTCCATTTTATTTCATCAATTACAATATTATCTTTTATAGCTTGATTAAATTTATTTGATAAAAATTTGGCTTTATTTTCAAGGTTTTTTTTATCTAAATCAAAAACCCATTCGTCACGATTGGTCGAAACACCATTAGAATGTATTGTAAACAAAACATTTTTTGATTTTTTATCAGCAATTGCTAATAAATCATCAAAATTATTATCATCTAAAATTCCTACCCAATTATTATTTTTATCAGGATGGATCGCATCAAAAGCCAAATCTTGAATATTGGCATAATTTAGAAATTCAAGTTTATCAATTGCCAATTCTTCTTCTGGTCGTCTATAATATTCTATTCGGCAAGGCTTAGAGCCATAAGCAGTTCTATTGCCGTATTCTGCAGTTGGTTCTTCAACTAGATTATATTCTGTTTTTAGTTTTTGAAATTCTTCCTCGGTTTTGGCTTTATAATTGTTATTGTTTTTTACCAAATGCACAATTGCAACGCCTGTTTGTATTGCAAAAACATTGTGTTTTGGACCCGAAAGTTTTGGGTTACTTCTCACATCGCCACCCAAATCGATAATATAAATATGATTGAATTCAGATGCAATTATTTTCCTAAATCCATCAAAAGTTCGACTATCAATAAACGAGCGATTGGTTACAAACGATAATATTCCGTTATCATCTAATCTATCGGTCGCCCAACGAAAAAAACGAGCATACATATCATAAACTTTAGTTTTTTGTGCAGATGAATATTTTACATAAGTATCCTTAATGCGCCTGTCAACATCTGGATATTCTCGGTTTTTATTAAAATCGTTAAAGTTAGCTTGGTTGGCATTATACGGCGGATTGCCAATAATTACTGATATTTTTTGTTCGTTTTGGCGTTTGATTCGTTCAGCATTTTCGCTACTAAAACCAAACAAGTTGTTTTGTTTGCCGTCATAAACTAGTCCGTCTATATTATCCAGAGTATCTACAAAACATGAATTAGGAAACTCTTCGTACTTGCCCATTTTTTGTTTGTAGGTATATTCTATATTCAAATTGGCAACATAATAGGGTAGAATGGCTACTTCGTTGGCAAAAATTTCGTGTTTGTATTTGTGTTCTATATATTGTTCGGGAATAAAATCGATAATATCAGTAATAAAAGTTCCTGTTCCTGTTGCTGGATCTAAAATATGTACGTTTTTGTCTGACAAACCTTTATTAAAATGTTTTTGCAACAAATAGTCGGTGCTTTTAACCATAAATCTAACGATTTCGTTGGGCGTATACACCACGCCCAGTTTGTCAGCACCTTTTGGGTTATAAACTTTATAGAAGTTTTCGTAAACTACTTTCAAGAATTTTTGTTTTTCGTGGTGGTCGCTCACAAGTGCCGCTTGCGCGTTCAAGGTTTTGTAATAATGTCCCAATTCGCCCAACTGGTTTTGGCGCATCGAGCGACTCATAAAGGTGTTGACCAAACTCTCGAGTTGCGAAGCTATGTTATTTTCGTGATGGAAATCGGCTTCATCAAAAACCGATTTAAATAAATCTTCAGTCAAAATATGCTGAATAATCATTTCTCGAATATCGTCCTTGGTAATTTGCGGATTGATTTCTTTTTGGCACATTTCAAAAAAATCGTCTGAACCTTTTACAAACGCCTTGTTAGTCTTGAATTCGGCACTAATAGTTTCACGCAAAGTGGCAACAATGGTCGGAATATCTTCTTTGAATTTACGTAAAGCTTCTTCGAATTTATCAATATATTCTGGCTTGTAATTGATAAATTGATTTAGAATTTTCTCTAGTTTATTGGCATCTTCCATCTCAATTCTAGAAACCTCGATACTGTTCTGAATCAAAACTGCAAAAATACTGTCTTGAAAAATAATATTGGTTTTTGGGTAACCCGCTTTATAGAGTTTTTTATTTATTTCTTCGTCGAGCGTATCGTTAGTATCTTTACTTTCGACATAACCTTTGTGAATTCGGAGTTCGGTCATTAAAATTCCGTCGGGGCGAATGGTTTTGCCACTATCATTTTTTATAGAAACCTCGGTAGCATACACATAATGTTTTGCAGATGCCAAATTAAGCAACAACGAATCGAATGGTTGTTTAATCGCCATTTCGTTAGTTACACCAACTCTTTTAAGATTATCGCGCTGGTTGTAATATTGATTGATAAGTTGTTTTGACATTTTTTATATTTTTTCAAAAGTAAGAATTTAATTCAATCTAAAATCAACTTGCAATCGTTCTAATTCTGTTAACAATTCATTAGAAATTTTGATTTTTAGTTTGCGACTTTGCATCCATAATCTTGTTATAACTTTGGTTTCTTCGACTGCGGTTTCAATAATTGGTTCTGCAATAATTGGTTCGTCATCTTCAGAGATTTCTTCTGTAAAAACTACTTCATCATCGTCGTTATCAATTCCATTTGATTCAAATAAAACAGGCTCAATAACTTTTTCTTCAATTTTTAAAGGTTCTAATATTGGTTTTTCGATGGCAATTTTTTCTAATTCTAAAACATCAAATGTTACTAAATTATCGCCTTTATTTTCTTGGAAAACTTTGCCTAAATTTTCTATAAATTCAGGATTTAAATCTTTTACATCTAATGAAATATTGATTTTTTTAGCAAAATTTTCGAATACATCTTGCAACATTCTAAAATCGGCAAAAGTTAATCTTGGATCTGATTTTTTGCCTGTTTCTCTATCTGTCCAGCCTTCTTTTACCAAAACTTTCATATAAGTAAAACTATTCGGAATCAAATAATGACGATTTTTCATATATTCTTCGCCAAAAATCTTGAACTCGTAACTTTCGTCATAACCTTCTAGATTAAAAATCGCCCAACCTTTTCCGTTTTTAGCAATTCGATGTTGAATGTTGGTAATTATTCCTCCAAAAACTAAATTTTTATTCAAATGTTGGTTCAAATCTTTTAAAGATTCGAGTTTTGAATTACAAAAATATTTCATTTCGAATTTAAAATCGTCTAGCGGATGACCAGAAATATAAATCCCAACAACTTCTTTTTCTTTGGCTAATTTTTCCATTGTTGACCAATCTTCACAAGTTGGAATAATGGGTTCTGCAATTTGAATATCGCTGCTTTCGCCAAATAAGCTCACTTGCGCCGAGTTTTCATTCTCTTGAAATTTAGATGCGAACCGAATTGCTTTTTCATAAAAAGTAATGCCATCGCCATCAGTATGGAAATATTGCGCACGAGTTGTGTTCGAAAATGAGTCAAATCCGCCCGCAAGAATCAAGTTTTCGATGGCTTTTTTATTCGCAGATCTCAAATCAATTCGTTTGGTCAAATCAAAAATCGATTTGTATTTTCCGTCTTTTCGATTGTCAACAATAGTGTTTACGGCTCCCATTCCAACGCCTTTGACGGCACCAATTCCAAAACGAACCGCATAATCGTCATTTACTGTAAATTTATAGAAACTTTCGTTGACATCTGGACCTAAAACCTTCAATCCCATTCGTTTGCATTCTTCCATAAAAAATGAAACTTGCTTGATATCGCTCATGTTATTACTCAAAACTGCAGCCATATATTCGGCTGGATAATTGGCTTTTAAGTAAGCAGTTTGATAGGCAATCCAAGCGTAACATGTCGAGTGCGATTTGTTAAAAGCATATTCTGCAAATGCTTCCCAGTCTTTCCAGATTTTCTCTAGTTTGTCTTCTGGATGCCCATTTTCCATGGCTTGAGAAATGAATTTTGGTTTCATTTTAGCCAAAACATCAATCAGTTTTTTACCCATCGCTTTACGCAAAACGTCTGCATCGCCTTTAGAAAAATTCGCCAACTTTTGCGATAAAAGCATTACTTGTTCTTGATAAACCGTAATTCCGTAGGTGTCTTTTAACAAATCTTCGCAGGCTTCAAGGTCATATTCTATAGGTTCTTCGCCATTTTTTCGACGGACAAAACTCGGAATATAAGCAATTGGTCCAGGTCGATACAAGGCATTCATTGCAATTAAATCTGGAAAAACAGTTGGCTTTAATTCCCGTAAATATTTCTGCATTCCAGGACTTTCGTATTGGAAAATCCCGACCGTTTCGCCACGCTGGAAAAGTTCATAAGTTTTAACATCATCTAATGGAAAATTATCAGGATCGACTATAACGCCAGTTCGATATTTTATTAATTTGACCGTATCTTTTATTAATGTTAAGGTTTTTAATCCCAAGAAATCCATTTTTAATAATCCTGCACTTTCAACGACCGAGTTGTCGAATTGGGTAACAAACAAATCAGAATCTTTGGCGGTTGCGACAGGCACAAAATTGGTAATATCGCTTGGAGTAATGATTACTCCACAAGCGTGAATACCAGTATTTCTGAGATTTCCTTCAAGAATTTGTGCTTGTTGAATGGTTTCGCCACCCAAATCTTCCGATTTAGAAAACGCTACTAATTCTTTTATTTTTTCAAAATCTTCTGGACGCAAAACTTTCTTAAAATTGACCTCTTCATCATTCAAAAAACGAGCTAAACTCCATTTCGACGGAATCAATCCTGGAATTAATTTTGCAATTTTATCGGCCTCGAATAAAGGTAAATCTAAAACTCTGGCTGTATCTCGAATAGCAGATTTTGCTGCCATTGTCCCATAAGTTACGATCTGTGCAACCTGATTTTTTCCATATTTATCAATTACATATTGCATTACTTTTCCGCGACCTTCATCATCAAAATCGATGTCGATATCGGGTAATGAAACTCGATCGGGATTTAAAAATCTTTCGAAAAGTAAATTGTATAAAAGCGGATCAATATTCGTAATTCCCAAACAATAAGCAACAACCGAACCAGCTGCAGAACCACGACCTGGACCAACCGAAACGTCCATTGATCGAGCCGCAGCAATTAAATCTTGAACAATTAGAAAATAACCAGGGTAACCAGAATTGGATATTGTAAGCAATTCAAAATCAATTCGTTCTTCAATTTCTTTAGTGATTTCTTTATATCGTTTGTTTGCTCCTATATATGATAAGTGTTTCAGATAGGCATTTTCACCTCGAACACCATTATCTTGTTCGTCTTCTGGTTCGAGAAAATCATCTGGAATTTCGAATTTTGGCAACAAAACTTCTCGAGCCAAATTATAGATTTCGATTTTGTCAACAATTTCGGATAAATTAGAAATTGCTTCGGGCAAATCTTTAAATAATTTTTTCATTTCGTCGCCCGATTTGAAATAATATTCCTGATTTGGCAAACCAAATCGATAACCGCGACCACGACCAATTGGTGTAGATTGTTTTTCGCCTTCGCGCACACAAAGCAAAATATCGTGTGCATTGGCATTGTCTTTATTGATGTAAAAAGTGTTATTTGTCGCAACAATTTTCACATTATTCCGATTTGCCAAATCAATTAAAGTTTCGTTAACCCGATTTTCATCTTCTTGATTGTGGCGCATTAATTCGATATAAAAATCTTCGCCAAATTCTTTTTTCCACCAAATTAAAGCCTCCTCGGCTTGATTTTCGCCTAGATTTAAAATTTTACTCGGCACTTCGCCATATAAATTTCCTGATAAAACTATTAAATCTTCTTTATATTGTTTAATGAGTTTGCGGTCAATTCTTGGCACATAATAAGAACCTTCAGTGTGTGCAATCGAAGATAATTTGCAAAGATTCAAATAGCCTTTTTTGGTTTTTGCCAGAAAAACAATTTGATAGCCATTGTCTTTAACGGATTTATTTTTATGATCGTCGCAAACAAAAAATTCACAACCAACAATGGGTTTCATTGCAACTTCTGTTGGTTCTTCACCATTTTCGACAGCGGTTTTATTTTTGCTTTCGGCAGATTTGTTATGGTTTAAAACGTCACTTACAAAATGAAATGCACCCATTAAATTAGCGTGATCGGTAATTGCAACTGCTGGCATTTTTTGCTTTGCAGCAGCACCAACTAATTGTGCAATAGAAATTGTAGATTGCAAAACCGAAAACTGTGTATGATTGTGCAAATGAACAAATGGCGAATCGGTTAAAACTTTTTTATTATCTGATAATTCTTTTTTAGAAACTGTTTTAGATTCATTACCGCCCAATTGTTGGCGAATCTTATCGGAAGCTTCTTTTAGATTAATATGTTTTAAACCAATAAGTTGAATTTCACGAGGATTTTTTAATTGAAAATCTTCGAAATAGTCGCCGTCGACTTCAAGTTCTTGTTTAGTAAAAACTTCTGTACGAATTAATTCGAAAAAACAACGCGTTGTTGCCTCGACATCGGCAGTTGCGTTGTGCGCTTCGGCAAATGGTTTGTTGAATAAATATTGGTGCAATTCAGTCAAAGTCGGCAATTTGAATTTTCCGCCACGACCGCCAGGCAATTTGAGTAAACTTGCAGTAATTTCGGTACACGTATCGAGAATTGGCATTGACGACATTGGACTTTCGATTCCTAATCGATAGAATTCACAACCCATAATATTGACATCAAAACCTAGATTTTGACCTACAATAAATTTAGATTTAGATAAGGCAATATTGAATTTTTCTAGAACTTCCGCCAATAAAATTCCTTCGGCTTGTGCCAATTCTGTTGAAATGCCGTGAATGCGTTCAGCATCATACGGAATATTAAAGCCTTCGGGTTGGATTAAATAATCTTGGTGTTCGATTATTTTTCCCATTTCGTCGTGCAATTGCCACGCAATTTGAATACAACGTGGCCAATTGTCAGTATCAGAAATTGGTGCGCCCCAACGTTTTGGTAATCCTGTGGTTTCGGTATCGAAAATTAAGTACATAATGTAATTTTAGATTTTAAATTTTAGATTTTAAATTTAGAACTATGAGCTAAATCTATGATATATCTAAAAATCTTAATTTCATCAAAAATACATTTTAGAGTTTGAATTTTCAAGTTTAGTTATTAACAAAAAAACTCTTTTTTTAAATAAAATCATATTTCACAGCCATTTTAATTAGTAAAGCCGTGTTGCTGGCTTCAAGCTTCAACATTAAATTTTGGCGGTGCGTGCTAACGGTTGTAATGCTTATAAAAAGTTTATCTGCAACTTGTTGGTTGGTTAATCCTTCGGCAATTTCTTTTAAAACTTCGAGTTCTCTTCGAGTCAAAATGGGTTTTTGATCGTATTTTGAAGTATTTTGTTTCTGATAATCGACATTAAAAAACATATTTCCTTTAGAAACTGCATCAATAGCTTGAAGAATTTCTTCTTTAGACGAATTTTTAAGTAAATAACCACTAGCACCGTTTTCAATCATTTTAGAAACATAATTTCTATCGTTAAAAGTACTTAATGCCAAACATTGAATGTTTGGAAATTCAGTTTTGATTTTTTTGCATAAATCTATACCATTAATATCTGGCAGATTAATGTCGAGAAAAGCTATATCAACTTCGTTTTTTTTAAGAAAATTCATTGCTTGAAAAGCATTTTCGGCACTACCAACAATAATAATCTCCTCATTTTGGCTAAGCAATGCTTTGAATCCTTCAATTACCATTGGATGATCGTCGACTATAAAAATTTTGTGCTTCATTTTATGTTATTTCAAATTCAATATGCGTTGAGGTTCCTTTGTTGTCAGATTGAATGTCCATTTTTCCGTTCAGGTATTCCACTCTGTGGTTGATGTTTGATAATCCGATTCCGTTTTTCTTGATTGTATTTATATCAAAACCTTTTCCGTTATCTTCTGCGGTTAACGAAATTAAATTGCCGTTTCTGGTTAACTGAATATTCGATTTGGTAGCGTTGGCGTGTTTTATGGTGTTGTTTAAAAGTTCTTGAACAATTCTATAAATTACAATTTCGTTGGTTTGTTCCAATCGTTGTTCCATTCCAAAACTTTGGTAAGAAACTATGAGTTCTGAATTTTGTGAAACTGAATCGCAATAGCTTTTGAGTGTTTCGTCTAAACCAAATTTTAGCAAAGCTTCTGGCATCATATTGTGAGCGACACGTCGCATTTCGGCAATGGCATTGTCTATTTGAGAAATGCTTTTGGTAAATGTACCTGCATTTTCTTCTGATAAAATTACGTTTCCTTTCATACTATTCAATTGAAATTTCACACCTGTTAGTAATCCGCCTAAGCCATCGTGCAAATCACGCGCCAATCGGGTCCGTTCTTGCTCTTCGCCTTGTATCATGTTTTGTGTCGCATCAATCTTTTTTTCTTGATGCAGTTGGATAATTTCTTGATCGTTAATTTTTTTTCTGGCTTTATAATTTTTGTATAATAAAAAGCTAAAAATTAATAACCCTGATGCAAAACCAGCTAAAGAATAAATAAATGTTTTTTGTTTAATTTGTTTTTTTTCTAACTCTAAAATATTTTTGTCTTTTTGGGCAGATTGATATTTTGCTTCTCGTTCAGAAAATTGCAATGTTCGTTCGCTGTTAAGAATTGTATCGTTAAGTATTGAATATTTTTGAAAATATAAATAGGCATCTTTATATTTTTTGGTTTCGAACATAAATTGATGCATAGTTTCAAAATAGATTCTACGCTCGGTTGGATCTTCGCTTTGCAAATAATAATTTTTGCATTCATCGAAATATTTTTGCGCTACGTTGAATTGTTTTTCTTTCATTGCAATAGTTCCAAGTTGCCATTTTGCATTAGCAATACCATCTTTAATTTTAATTTCTGTAGCTGTTTTTAAACTTTTATTTGCATAAATTTTGGCTGAATCTATTTTGTTTAATTCAAAATATTCTTGTGCAATATTGTGATAATATCCTTGCAAATAGGTTTTTGGAATGTCACTTTTTTCTAATTCAGGCAAATTTTTTAATCTTGTTCGAAGTGCTTTTTCTGTTTTGCCATTTTCAAAATAATTATCTGCTTTTTGTTGCGTATAAAAAGCAATTACCATTTTGTTTTGATATTTGGTTGCTATCACAATAGCTTTGTCAATATATTCTTCTGCTTTTGGAAGATTTTTCAAGGTATTAAAAACAGCACTCATATTATAAAATAAATCTGACTTTCTTTTATCTAAAATTCTATTTGTTACAATTTTATTTTCAAAAATTTTTGGATTATTAAAAATTACTTGCGCTTTCAAAAAATAATCTATACAATTATCATATTCACCTTTCGCATATTTTAAACTACCCATATTAAAATAGGCACCTGCCATAAGATAGAGATGACTGCCAAGTTTTGCAGCGTTTAAGGACAATTGTTGACATTCAAATGCTTTATTTACATCGTTAAAAGTGCTGTGCCACAAACCTAATAATCTGTAGCAGTTGGCAATAGTATAAGTGTTTTTTAGTGCAAGACTCTTTGTCAATGCTTCGGTAAGAATTTTTTTTGAAAATGCACTATCAATCTCTCTGCTGTCATAGCCTGTGTCGCTTAATTTTCTAATTTGAGCGGTATCAAGTGGAAGTTTACGAAGTTGAACAACCAATTTATTGAGACTATCTATTGGTTTTTTTTCTTGTGAAAAAGAAACCACTGAAAGTAATAACAGTACAACACAAAGTATTTTATTAATAGCTATATTTTTTATTTTTTCCATAATAGCAAAGTTAATCACAAATTACTTTTTCTAATCTCCTATAAAAGTAGGATATTATAAATCATTATTTTGTAGTAGAACAGGTTTTTTTTATTCGGCTAATTTTACATTATTAAAATCATAAACCTTTAATAATGAAACTTATGAAAAAAACACATTTACTCTTGATGCTAATAGTATTTATTGGTTTCAACAAAATTCAAGCACAACAAGCCGCATTGACTTCTGGCGGAAATGCCACAGGAAGTGGTGGAAGTGTTAGTTACTCTATTGGTCAAATAGACTATGTAATGGCAACAGGATCAACTGGTTCTGCTAGTCAAGGAATGCAACAACCTTTTGAGATTTCTACATTAAGTGGCGAAGAATTTACACAAATTTCATTACAAATGATGGTGTATCCAAACCCAACAACATCGTATGTGAATTTAATGATAGAAAACTATGACTTTCAGGATTTAAATTTCCAATTAGTTGATTTGGCAGGAAAGCAAATCTTAAATGAAAAAATTACTTCTTCTGAAACTAAAATTGATTTAAATAATCTCTCCAAGAATGTTTATCTGCTTCAAGTGATGAACCAAACATCAACAATCAAAACTTTTAAAATCATTAAAAACTAAAATCTAAAAATATGAAAAATTCAATACAAAATATCAGAAAAATAATATTTCTTATCTCTTTATTCTTTACTCTTTTCTCTGCACAAGCACAAGCTCCACAAGCTTTTAGCTATCAAGCCGTAATTAGAAATTCCGGTAACGCCTTAGTTGCAAATACTGTTATTGCTATGCGAATTAGTATTTTTCAAGGTTCGCTATTTGGAACTGCAACTTATGTTGAAACACAAACAGCAACTACCAATGCAAATGGTTTAGCTACAATTAAAATTGGTAATGGAACAGTCACTACGGGTGTTTTTTCCAGTATAAATTGGTCTTTGGGTACTTATTATGTCAAAACCGAAACGGATATTTCTGGCGGAAGCAACTATACTATTGTAGCAACTAGTCAACTCTTGAGTGTGCCTTACGCATTGAGTAGTGCCGATAACAAATGGGCTTCTACACCAAACGGAAATGGCATCAACACTACAGCAGATAATGTGGGAATTGGAACTTTAAATCCAACATCTAAATTAAATGTAAACGGACAAGTAACTATAGACCAAAAAAACTTTGGTGGCTATGGTGGTTTACTCATAAAAGGTGGCAATACAGTTTCGAATTATCCAAACATTGCAATGAGTGTATTTAATGCTAACGCTACCGATGTTATTGCAGCCTATATTAGTGGTGTACCAACAAATGCTGCCTCTGGAAATGTTTCAATGGATTTAACCTTTGCCACTTCGCAAACAGGACTCGACGGAATATCCGAAAAAATGATTATAAAAAGTGGCGGAAATATTGGCATAGGAACACTCACGCCTACTACAAAACTTGAAGTAAACGGTTTTACAAAACTAGGGACTGATTCGCCTGCAATAAAAGTAAAAAAATTAACAGGGTCAACTTCTTCGTTATCTAATGGAATTGTTTCAATACCTCACGGTTTAAATAGTGCAAAAATTCTTGCTGTAAATGTACTTTTAGAATACCAACCTGGGCAATTTATACCCCAAAATTACACTAAAAGTTTTGGTCAAGAATTCCATTTTGGGGTTTTATCAACTGCAATAGTTATCGAAAATACAAATACAAATTCAAATTCCATATTGTCAAAACCAATTAGAATTTTAATTACTTACGAAGAATAATTTTTTTAAACACAACTAATTATAAAACAATATATTATGAAAACAACAAACTCTTTTTTTAAAGCTATATTAAGTCTTTTATCTTTAATCTATTCTCTTGGCGCTTTTTCTCAAGCGCCACAAAAATTCAGTTATCAAGCAATAATTAGAAATACAAGCAACGCTTTGGTTACAAATACAACTATTGGAATACGAATCAGCATTTTGCAAGGTTCGGCAACAGGAACATCAATATATACTGAAAATCACACTCCAACAACCAACGTAAACGGATTGGCAACTCTGGAAATTGGCAGTGGTAGCAACCCATCAGGATTTTTCTCCTTTATTGATTGGTCAACGGGTTCATTTTTTATTAAAACCGAAACCGATCCAGCTGGCGGAAACAATTATTCAATTGTAAGTACAAGCCAATTATTGAGTGTTCCTTTTGCATTGAATAGTGCTGATAACCAATGGGTAGCAAGCTCTAGTGATATAAGTAATAAAAATTTAGGTAATGTAGCTATTGGCAAAACCAGTACATCAATCTATGGTCACGGAGGAACAAATAGAGTATTGGAAATTCATAACCCACTTACTTTTACTAATTCACAATCACAAATAATGCTTTCTAGTGGTTCTACACAACCATCAGGCAGTTTAGGTGGCATAAATTATGTGTTGCCAAGCACAACTTATCCCGAAAAACGAATGGCTTTTATTGGTTCTGAATATCAATTTACTGGCGGTGGTGTTAATGACGGTGGAGATTTAAGTTTTTGGACTAACAAACAAGGTGTTTTGTCAAAAAATATGTCGATAACTAATGCTGGAGTAGTGAGTATGCCTTTTAGTGCCAATACTACTTTAGACGTTGGCGGTTTTACAAAACTGGGTTTGGGTGCACCTGCTATTAAAATTGTAAAATTGACTGGAACAACATCTTCGATAGCAGGTGGTTTTGTAAGTATCAATCACAGTTTAAACTTTGCAAAGATACTGTCGGTTTCTGTATTATTAAGTTATGATGCGACACAGTATTTTCCTGATTCTTATACGCTTGCTAATGGTAATCTATTTAATTATTATGTTGATATAAATGCAATAACTGTTGTAAATAGTGCAACAAACTCTTCTAATATTCTATCAAGACCCTTAAAAATAATGATTACCTACGAAGAATAAAATTTAGTAAATAATGCATTAAAAACAACATATTATGAAAAATTCAGTACAAAAGTTCGTAAAATCTTTTTTGCTCTTTACAATTTACATTTCTATTCAAACCTCTTCAGCACAATGGATTGGTGATCTTGCAATAAACAACCCAGTTTGCAATTTTCAAGGAAATCAACAAGATATGCAAATGGTTAGCGACAATTCTGGAGGTGCTATTCTAACTTGGACGGACACTCGAAATGGTGAAACCAAAGATATTTATGCTCAACGAATTGACGCCAATGGAAATTTACTCTGGAATGCTGATGGAATTGCTATTTGTACTGCTGCAAATGAACAATTAACGCCAAAAATCATAAGCGATGCTGTTAATGGAGCTATTATTACTTGGGAAGATCGACGAATTTCAAATGACGGAGATATTTATGCACAACGAATCAACGGAAATGGTCTGGTGCAATGGACAATAAATGGTGTAACCGTTTGCAACGCTACAGGAAGTCAAAGTACGCCACAAATAACAGTAGATGGTTACAATGGAGCAATAATTGCGTGGACCGATGGTAGAAACGGTAATCCAGATGCAAATATATACACACAACGTATTAATCTTGTTGGCAATATGCAATTTACAAACAATGGCTTTGCAGTTTGTACTGCTGCCTATTTTCAAGGTAGTCCGCAATTAGTTCCAGATGGAAATAATGGTGTAATCATTACTTGGAATGATTCTAGAGGTAACGATGGCTTTGCCGATATTTATGCACAACGAATTAGTTCAACTGGCTTTGCTTATTGGTCTAATAATGGCGTACTAATTTGTAATGCAAACAACAATCAATATGATTCAAAAATTGTGGCTGATAGCACAGGTGGAGCAATTATTTGTTGGCTTGATAATAGAAATGGCAATGCAAATATTTATGCTCAAAAAATTAGTGCAACGGGTTTAAATCAATGGGCAACAAACGGAGTTAGTGTTTGTTCAGCACCTTTTTTACAAGGATTTCAACAAATAATTTCAGACAACACTGGCGGAGTATATATAACGTGGGAAGACCGCAGATTTGGATTTGGTAGCGATATTTATGCCCAGAGAATCAATACAACGGGATTGCCACTATGGACAACAGACGGAATTGAAGTTTGCACAAGCAGTCCTGTACAAAAAGAGCCTCAATTGTGTTTGAACAATTCAGGAAACCTATTAATTACTTGGCAAGACGATTATACCAATATTTTTGCACAAGCAATCACTCCAACTGGTTCGGTATTATGGACAACAAATGGCGTTCCTGTTTGTAATGCCATAAACAATCAATCTAATCCGCAAATAATTTCAAGCGGACAAAATGAAGTAATTATTGCTTGGGATGATAATCGAAGTACTGTTTTAGATATTTATGCCTCCAAACTTTCAAGCAGTGGAACATTGACAACCAAGTCATTTTCTGAAACTTCAAAAATAAGTTTATTTCCAAATCCTGTAAAAGACATTCTGACTATTCAAAATCCAGAAAATCTTAATATTGATAAAATCACAATTACCGATTTAACAGGCAAAAAAGTGTTGGAACAAAACAATAATGCTACTTCTGTAAATGTCGAAAATCTCCAAAACGGAATGTATTTATTGAAAATAATTTCCGAAGGAAAAATAGGAACTTCAAAATTTATTAAAAACTAAAATTATGAAAAATATAATAATAATTCTATTTGTAAGTCTTCTTTTTTGTAATAAAACAGTTTACAGTCAACAACCTACAATGGTCAAGGATATTAATCCTGGTACTAATAATTCTTTTACCTATCAATCCGGATTTACCGCTATCGGATCAACGCTTTACTTTTCTGCAACCGACGGAACAAATGGACTTGAATTATGGAAAAGTGACGGTACAAATGCCGGAACTATTATGGTTAAAGATATAAATTTAAGCAGTAGTTCAGGGCCCAAAAATTTAACCAATGTAAACGGCACACTCTTTTTTACGGCAAATAACGGAATAAACGGTCGTGAACTTTGGAAAAGTGATGGTACAGAAGCTGGAACACTAATGATAAAAGACCTTAACCCAAGTCTTACAGATGATATTGGCTTGATATATGTATTAATAAATTTTAACGGAACTTTATTTTTTTCTGCCAATGCCAATAATAATGGTACAGAACTATGGAAAAGTGATGGAACAGAAGCAGGAACTGTGATGGTTATTGATATTAACCCCGGATTTACATTTGATGTACCTAATAGATCAAATCCTACTAATTTCATCAACGTTAATGGTACTTTATTTTTTGTGGCTTATAACGAAATTAATGGAAACGAATTATGGAAAAGTGATGGCACAGAAGCAGGAACTGTGATGGTTTCCAACACGCCTGGAACTGATTCAACTGTTGGTACATACCCAAATTTTGCAGTTGCAAATGGCATCTTATTTTTTAGAGGTGAAAGTAACTCTTTTGGAACGGAATTGTGGAAAAGTGATGGTTCTACATCTGGAACTGTTATGGTAAAAGATATTTATCCTGGTTATGATGCTCAAAACAACAATTTTTTTAACAGCTCTTGGCCTTCAAATCTAATCAATGTAAACGGGACTTTGTTCTTTAGTGCTGCCGATAGTGAGGTAAATTCTAATAATCTAAACGCTGAGTTATGGAAATCAGATGGAACAGCAGCTGGAACTGTAAAAGTTAGAGAAATTAGAACTGAAACTTATAATGATGGTTCATTTCCTAATAATTTAACAAATGCAAACGGCACTTTATATTTTTCTGCAAATGACGGAATAAATGGCTATGAAATGTGGAAAAGCGACGGTACAGAAGCAGGAACTATTTTAGTAAAAGATATTAACACTATTGCATTTGCCCCATCAGACCCGGACGGATTTACCTACATTAATGGAACCGTATATTTTTATGCAGGCAGTAACATTATTGGTCGAGAATTATTTAAAACAGACGGAACAGCAATGGGAACAATTGGTTACAATATAAGATTTTTAAGTGAAAGTTCTTCGCCAGATAATTTAACCAATGTAAATGGAAAACTGTTTTTTACAGCTACAAATGGTGGACAAAGTGGCAGAGAATTATGGGTTTTAGATACAAATTTACTGGCAACTCAGGAAAATTTTATTAACGATTATAAATTCACAATCTTTCCCAATCCAGTAAATTCTATTTTAAACTTACAAAACCTTGACAATATAGTTATAGACAAAGTTTCAATTACCGATTTAACAGGCAAAAAAGTCTTAGAACAAAACAATGGTTCTAAGACAATAAATATCGAAAACCTCCAAAACGGAATGTATTTATTACAAATAATTTCAGATGGAAAAAATTCGGTATCAAAATTTATTAAAAATTAAATTACAAATATTATTAACAACCCTTTAAAAACAAAAACTATGAAAAATTTAAAAATAATACTACTATTTGCTTTTGCAACATTAATCAACAGTTGCTCCAAAAACGATGCGCCAACACCTAATGTTTTAGTCGTAACTACCGACACGCCAACAGAAATTACCGCTACCGATGCTAAACTAGGTGGAAATGTAGTTTCCGATGGAGGAAGCCCCGTAACCCGAAGAGGAATTTGCATTAGTCTAACCATAAATCCAACCATTGACGACCCGAATAACGTTGTAGAAATGGGAACAGGTGTAGGTGCATTTTCAGAAACCATTACTGGCTTACCACCAAGTACAAATGGATACGTTAGGGCATTTGCCACCAATTCAACAGGCACTGTTTATGGAGAAAACAAAACAATTACGACACTTGGTGGTTGTCCAATAATAAATGTTACAACTGGCATAACCGCACCAACCACTTGGGAAACTGGAAACGTATATGTTATAAATAGTTCTGTAACGGTAACATCTACTTTATCGATACAACCAGGAGTAGTTATCAAATTAGGACTTGCAGGAAATATTAGAGTTAATAACAGTGGCAAAATTCTAGCAGAAGGAACGGTTGACAACAGAATAATATTTACTTCATTAGCCGACGATACAGTTTGCGGCGATACTAATGGCGATGGTACTACAACAACACCACAAAAAGGCGATTGGTTGAATCTATACCTAAACGGTGGCACAGGACACATTTTTGAAAAATGCGATTTTAAATATGCTGGTGCAAACGACAGTGGTTATCGTTGTGCTGTGTTAATTTCGGTAGCAGGTTCTTCTTTTTCTTTTGATAATTGCATATTTGCACATACTGCGAGTGGTACAAACTTTAGTGCTCAATTTGCATTTAATGCTGGTTCTTATATGAATGATCCTACAGTTTCTATATTTACCAACAATGTTTTTTATGATAATAATATTCCTATTTATTTGAACGCTACTTATTCGATAAACCCTAATAACTCGTACAGTAATCCTGCCAATCCAACACAAAAAAATACTAGAAATTGTATTTGGATGTATCCAAACGGTGGAAACAATATTGCCGTTACTCTAAACGAAACCGAAGTTCCTTATGTAATGGATGGTTATTTACAAAAAAGTACCGGTTCGATGAATATTGGTCCTGGTGCAATCATAAAATTTCCGCAAGGCAATACTTACGGGCTGAATGTTATTAATCTATCGCTAGATATTACAGCTTTTCTTTCCTCCATAAAAGATGATGTTCATGGAGGCGACACCAATGGCGATGGCAATGCAACAGTACCGGGGGCCAACGATTGGTATGGCTATTGGAACCGGAATACTTCAGCTTGGGCAAATGGTTCCAATATTTTGTATGCCCAAAATTAGATAACAATTGAATCCAGATTATGACTCACAATTATAATCTGGATTTAATATTAAAACTTGACTAATTATGAGAAATATTATTTCGTTTTTACTGATTTTAGTATCATTAAATACAATGGCACAAATCGAAATTTTTGACATTGCAACCTACACCGTTCCAAAAGGCTGGAAAAAACAAACTTCAGATAGCACAATTCAATTTACAAAAGAAGATACAAATCAAGGAACTTACTGTGCCATTACTTTATTTAAATCGATGCCATCAAATGCCAATGTTAAAGAAAATTTCGATTTGACTTGGAAATCAGTCGTGACACAAATGGTTTCTGCAACTGCCGAACCTCAAATACAGCCTATTGAAACAGAAAATGGCTGGGAAACCCAAACTGGTTATGCTACTTTTGAAACCGAAGGTAGCAAAAGTGTCGTTTATACCAAACACAAATATAATATAGTCCAATTTGTTTAATTGGCTTTTTTTTATTACTTTTGGACTATATTATAATAGTGATTATGGCAAAAACTAAA
>JAYTMQ010000124.1:0-40665 GCA_043728355.1 Bacteroidota bacterium | reverse complement strand
ATATAATATGAGTACAGCAACTATGCCATTCGTGGCTTACAAAGTTAAAGACATTTCTCTAGCGGCTTGGGGAAGAAAAGAAATTGAATTGGCGCAAGCTGAAATGCCTGGTTTAATGGCACTTAGAACCGAATATAAAAACGAACAGCCTTTGAAAGGTGCTCGTGTTGCAGGTTGTTTGCACATGACGATTCAAACTGCGGTTTTGATTGAAACTTTGATTGCTCTTGGAGCAGAAGTGACTTGGTCATCTTGCAATATTTTCTCAACTCAAGACGAAGCTGCTGCTGCAATTGCTGCAGCAGGAATTCAGGTTTATGCTTGGAAAGGTCTTGACGAAGTTAATTTTGACTGGTGTATTGAGCAAACATTATTCTTTGGTGAAGATAGAAAACCATTGAACATGATTCTTGATGATGGTGGAGATTTGACTAACATGGTTATTGATAAATTTCCTGAATTAATCGCTGGAATCAAAGGATTGTCTGAAGAAACTACAACTGGTGTGCACAGATTGTACGAAAGAGTAAAAACTGGAACTTTGCCAATGCCTGCAATCAATGTTAACGATGCGGTTACAAAATCGAAATTTGATAACAAATATGGTTGTAAAGAATCGGCTGTTGATGCTGTTCGTCGTGCTACTGATGTTATGTTAGCAGGAAAACGTGTTGTGGTTTGTGGATATGGTGATGTTGGAAAAGGAACTGCTGCTTCGTTTAAAGGTGCTGGTTCGATTGTAACAATTACCGAAACTGATCCAATTTGTGCTTTGCAAGCTGCAATGGACGGATTCGAAGTTAAAAAATTATCAACTGTTATTGCTACTGCTGATATTGTTTGTACAGCAACTGGAAATAAAGATATCGTTCTTGAAGCTGATTTCAGAAAAATGAAAGATAAAACTATCGTTTGTAATATCGGACATTTTGATAATGAAATTGATATGGCTTGGTTAAATGGTGCTTATGGCGATACTAAAGTTGAAATCAAACCTCAAGTTGACAAATATACAATCGAAGGAAAAGATATTTTGGTTCTTGCTGAAGGTCGTTTGGTTAACCTTGGTTGTGCAACTGGTCACCCAAGTTTTGTAATGAGTACATCATTTACAAACCAAGTTTTGGCTCAAATTGAATTATGGAAAAATTCTGCAAACTACGAAAACAACGTTTATATGTTGCCTAAACATTTAGATGAAAAAGTAGCAATGTTACACCTTGAAAGACTTGGAGTTGAATTAGAAGTTTTACGTAAAGACCAAGCAGATTATATTGGTGTTGCTGTTGATGGTCCATTCAAACCAGAATATTACAGATACTAGATTGTTGATTTCTGATTAACGAATTTAGATTTAAGATTTAAAACCCGAAAATTATTTTTCGGGTTTTTTACTATAAGCAAAATCAAATAAAAATTTTAGGCTTTGTGCTGAAACAAATATGGATTTCTCACTCTTTTTGCCACAGATTAAAAAAACGCATATACTTATTGGATAGAAGCCTAATTTTATGATATTCCAATTTTAAAAATAGTATTAATAAATAACCCCAAATTTTTAAAAAAATTTGGGGTTATTTATTTTATGAAAACTAAAAATGCTATTTCTTAATAACTTTTAAAACCTTTTCGCTTTCGCCAACAATAACTTTTACAAAATAAACGCCATTTGTTAAACCTGATAAATCGATTTTGGTTTGTAGGTTGTCAACTTTCTGAGATAAAACATTTTGTCCCAAAATATTGCTAACTTCAAGATTGTTTATAATTTCTTTATTATCAATATTCAAAATATTTGTAACTGGATTTGGATAAACTTTAAGAGTATTAAAAGCGAAATTTTGGTTTGCTAAAGCCGCAACAAATTCGGTGTTGCAAGTTTCAGTAACAATTGCTGGATTAAAATCGAAATAAATACTAGCAAAATTCGGTATAATATCGCCAACAACTATTGATGGTTTTGGTTTAATTTGAAAAACCAAATAGCCGTGACCAATTTGTGTATTTGTTACAGATGGTGGCAAGTTGATAGCTGCAAATTTCCATTCAAGATTTTTGCCAGTTCTATCGAGTGTATAATTGTGTGACGAAGCAACCATTTTGATTGAGTTTTCGTCAAGCAAATTGTCCAAAACATCGGTAACTTTTACGGTTATTGCATTGGCTGTTCCTGTGTTTTCGAATTGAATTTTATAAGTCAGATAATCATTTGCTGTAAAGCCAGATCTCAAAATTTTTCCTCCGTGGCTTTCTGTTTTATCATTAGGGTCAAACGAACCAACAATTGTTTGTGTCAAATTAAAATTGTTATTGGCAACATTTACATCACTAGTCGGAATAGTTATGCTTGCCGAATTGGTCAATTGTTGTCCAAGACTTACTGTTGGAATAACTGGAACTTGCATTGTAACAACAATTTGTCTTGTTTCGTAAGGCTGTAAATTAGTGAAATCATAAGTAAAACCATTGGCGTTGTTAATTGTTCCTGATTGAGAAATATTCAAAATAGAAACTACATTATTTTTTGCAAACGTTACAGTTCCTGATGGAATTGATGTATTTCCATTGTTTTTGTAATTGATAACGTTATAATATGTAAAACCTGGTCTTGGTGCTTCGCCATATAAATGAACTTCCAAATCATTATATGGAATTACAGAAACAGGAAAATTCAAAGTTGTAATTCCTGAACCAGAAGCAACAGAAACATTGTTATAACTCGCAGTTGCAACACTGTATTGACTAGCAAAAGCACTGTTAACCGCAAATGTAAAATTGTATAAATTTGTTGGATTGGTTTCATACAAATAATATGCACCACTCGACGATGTTATATTATGAATCATTCCAGAATTAAGCTGAGTTGTAAAACTACCTAGACTAAAATTTTGTTCTGTTCCGTCTTGAATTCCGTTTGAATTGGTGTCTATAAAAGCATTAAGTTTAATTCCATCAGTAATATTTAAAGTTTTATTTAGATTAATAATGTTATTGATAGAAACCAAACTATTTGCAACTAAATCTACATTTAAAATAACACTTCCTTGATTGATGTCATTTTGATTCAAAACATAAACGCCTGTAAAAGTTGAAGTATCAATTGCGTTTACCGCCAAGTTTACAATTGGATTTCCCGAAATTGTTAATGCTGGATTGTTAGGAAGTAAGTTTACATTTACAGCATCGGCTGTTGAAGTGTTATTGATCGTAAATTGATAATTAATAGTATCGCCAACATTAGTGAAACCATCGTTATTAGAATCGACATAAGTTGAAATTGCTGAGCCAGTTAATCTATTGAAAGGCACAATTGTAAATGAAATATTTTGTGTACATTGAGTTGATTGATCGGTAACTGCAACTATATGTGTTCCAAATGATAAGCCCAATGTTGGAATGTTAATTGTAAAAGGACTTGGAAAAGGAACAATTATTGATTGTCCGCCATCTAAAGTATAATTATATAAACCAGTGGTTGATGGAGAATTAATTGAAATTATATAGGTACTTATAGGGATATCCAAAGTTGACGCAACAGATAAAGTAAAATTGCAAGTTAATAAACTTACCATCCCACTAATAGTGCAACCATTTGAATCTCGAACAAAATAAATATATTCTACATTAGGAAACAAACCTGTAAAAGTTGGATTATTTTGAAATAGAGTTCCATCGATAGAATATTGATAAGGTGAACTTCCACCTGATGCCAAAATTGTAACATTATTTACAGAAGCTAGGGTAGATGCGAAAAGTGGCGGTGGAGATAGAATATTAATATTTTCAGAAACTTGACAACCGTTACTGTCAACTACGGTTACGGTATAATTACCTAGAGTTAAATTATTAAATAATCCACTTGAATTTGAAATTGGAGACATACCACCTTGGTCTGAAATAGTGTAATTGTAATTTCCAGAACCTCCAGAAGAAATGGCTTGAATAGAACCACTATTATTAATGCAACTTATAGGTGAAACAACACTAATAGTTAATAATAATCCTGTTGGTTCTAATAATACAAAACTCTTAACAACAGAAATAGTTGTCAAATTATTCAAAACATTCACAAAAATAGTTTGATTATTTGCGCCAACAAAACTATTTGGATTTGCAGTTGGATTTAATAAAAGTGTAGCATCTGATAAAGTCAAATAAAAAGTAATAGTAAAATCGTTTGGGCTTTGACCATTTAATAATTCTGGATTTTTAGAAGTCAGATCAAATGGATTGCCAAAACAACCATTACTCAAAGGCGAAATAGTTTGCCCAAAAAAATTAAATGTTGTAGTTAATAATAAAAGAAGTAATAATTTTTTCATAACATAGGGATTTAAAAATCAAAAGTATAACAATAAATTTTAACATTTAGTGTTTTTGTAGGAAAGTTTTATAAGTTAGATTTATTAATGAATATATCAATGATTATGTTATATTTGTTAAGCAAATAAAATGAAAATGAATTTAGCTATTAGAAAATATAATTTTATTCAGGAACTAAACAATATAGACGAAATTATATTGGAAAAGTTAGAACTATTTTTAAAAACCAATAAAAAAGATTGGTTTTTAGATTTATCCGACGACGAAATAAAAGAAATAGAAATTGGTTTGCAACAAGCTTCAAATAACGAACTTGTTGGTCATAAAAGCGTAATGTATAAATTTGCTAAATGGCATTAGAAATTAAGTGGACTAAACAAGCCGATAAAGGTTTGTCTGGAGTTATTGAATATTTAGAAGTGTATTGGACTATAAAAGAGATTTTAAATCTTAAGCAAATATTAAACAAGTCGCCAATCAAATAATTATTTTTCCTGATTTATTTCCTAAATCTAATACATACAGAAATCTTCATAAAGCTTTAATTGACAAAAATAATTATTTGGTTTATAGAGTAAATTTAAAGAAAGGATTTATAGAGATAATCAATTTTAGAGGAACAAAACAAAAACCTAAATATTAGTTTTACTCTTCCATCTAAACATTCCAACACCAATAAAACCAAAAACAATTCCACCCAAAATCCAAATCCAATAATTATTACTTGGTTTTTCTAATGTGCCATAATAAACAAATGGTGCCCAATAATAAGGCGATTTTTTGGCGTTAGAAATTTCGGAATTTGACAAAAAATCTAGTTTTGCTTTGTGATTAGATTCCGAAAATGACATTTTGTTTTTAATGTTTTTATAGAAATTGGTCATGAAAACCGAAGTTGTATAATCGTTAACTTTCCACAACGAAAACAATAAATTTTGTGCGCCAGAAGCCTGAAAACCTCTCGCAATACTCATCGAACCTTCTGATTTATATAATTTTCCTAAACCTGTTTGACAGGCAGAAAGTACCACCAAATCTGGATTTATTTTTAAATTATACAATTCAGAATACATAATTTCTTGTTCATAAAACTTGATTGTTGCCGGAAAATCGGTATTGCCTGCGTCGGCATGTGTGCTAAAATGCAAAATCGAAAAATTCTTGGCATTTGATTTAAAATTATTAAAAGTTGCTTTCTCGTTATCAAAAAATTTGCCTTCGAAATTGGTTTTTATTACTTGCATTTCGGTTTTAGAAAACGCTAATTCAAAATCAGTTTTTTCGAAAACTGGAAAAATTCCAAGCACAGAATTTTTGTTAGATAATGCTTTAGAATCCAAATAAAAAACAGCCGAATTGTTGTAAGAAACTGCAAAATCGTTCATCAAGTAATTCATTTTTGCAAAATTAGTTGTTGCAGATTTTCTGGTAATCAAAGCTTCAAACGGAATAAAATTTAGTAATCCATCTGGAATGATTATTAGATTTTTTTGTTTGAATTTAGAGATTTTCAACATTTCAAAAACCGAATTTGCTGTCGAATTATAACCTGAAATATCATTCGAAATTGCATCTGGATTGGCAAAAAAATCTATAAATTTTGTGATTTTATTTTTGTTGATTTCAGAATTTTCTATTGCATTTAAAACAATTTTATTTTCGCTAATAACAAATGAATAAATTGCGTTTTGACCAACAAAATATTCAATTAAATTGGCTTTTTCATTTTTTAATTTTTCGAATAAATCTTGAATATCAAATGATGTTTCGTAATTTTCTGATACTTTTATTTTTTCTGATTTGAGCAATAACATGGTTTGATTTTGTTTTTTTATCAAACTATTTATTTTTTCTAAATTGGCCAGATTTACTTTTTGTTGTTCTTTGACAATTTCATTATTGATAATTTGCAAATCGTTTACCAATTTTTTTTCTGAGTTAGAAATGGTTTTGTTATCCGATAAATAATTTTTTAAAATACCCGATTTAGTTTTTTCAGACAATAAAAAAGCGGTTTGCAAATAATCTGGTTTTTTTTCGATTTGAAATAGTTTTTGGTAAATTGCAATACATTTTTCGGCACGATTGCGAACACGAATTTGATTGATTATTTTCGAATTTTCATAAACCAATAAATTACTGAATAATTCTTCGATATAGTTTGAAAGTCTGTAAGCTTCTAGTGCTTTTTTTGGTTGGTTTTCTGAGGTGTAAAGTGCTGCTTTAAAATCTAAAATGTCAAGTAAAACATTATCAGCATAGAGATTTTTTTCGTCAGGAAGTTCTTTGTTTTCATCCAAAAACCCATCAATTAAATTATTTAAAGCTTTGTTTAAATATTCTTTTGCATTGTAATTATCATTCATTTTATGAAGCAAAACTGCATAATCATAAAAATCTTTAGCTTCGATGTGTTGTCCTAATCCAAATGTTTGACTTGAATATTGCAAAGCGGTTTCGAAATAAGTACTTGCCAATTTATAGTCTTTTTTCTGAAAATAGATAGTAGATAAATTTTTATAACAATTGGATAATTTTAGGGTTTGATTTTTTTGATTTTGAAAAATTTTAATCGCTTCAAAAATTTGTTTTTCAGCTTTGTTATTTTGATTTACTAACAAATAATTTGCGCCTAAATTAGACCTATACAATGCTTTTTCGGATTCATTCAATTGAGTAGAATTTATCATTTCTTCTAATAAATCAATTGCAGTATTAATTTTTCCGGATTGTTGATAAACTATTGCTAAATTTAAAATTGCTGTATGAGTCACCTCAACTTTTTTGGTCTTAAAAGCTATTTCGTAATATTGTTTTATTGTATTTTCTGCATTGTCATAATCGCCAATAATAGTATATAAATTTCCGAGTGGTTTTAAACAATTTTCGGTAATATCGAATTGTTTATAAGCTTTTTTACCACATTTATTTTGAACGATTTGCCAAGCTTTTTCGTAACTCAAAATGGCTTTTTGGGTTTGTCCGAATTGATTTTCGTAATAAGCTTTATTGCAATTCAAAATTACAATTGCCAAAAATTCTACTTTGGTTTTTAAAGTTTTTTTGGCATTAAATAATGCCTCAACTTGTTCTAGATTTTTAAGATTTTCTGGTTTTGGATTGGCAATAAATGCATCTAAAGTATTGTAAATTTTATTTACAAAACTGGTCGATTGCGCACTGACATTCAACGAAAGTGAAATAAAAAATAAAATATAAAAAAAATTTAAGTTCATTTTAAATATTTTGATTTATTGCAAACCTAAAATTTCCAAATTCCATAAAACTGTAAATGCGATAAATCTGTCGAGTTTGTATTGAACATGTATCTAACTCCCAAACTCGGTCCAATTCTAGCAAACCCAACTGTAATATCTGCAAAAAAACTCGTTTGAAAAGTTTCGAATGCTTTTGTTTTTACTTCGGTTGGTGTTTCTGCTTTTTTCAAATTTTCGTATTCTTTTCCGATAGCTCTTGTTCCTCCTGTTGGCGATTGAACTGCTGCATAAAATTGTTTCGAATTTGATGTTTCTACTACGTTAGAAATAGCTGTTGTAAATTGTGTTCCAACACCCAAACCAACAAAACTATTAACATTATACCTAAAAGAAATCGGCACAATTTCTATCAAGTTGCTAACTGTTTTGATTTCTGATGAAGTTTTGGTGTAATATTGATCGATAATTAAATTTCCATTTTGGATTTGTGTTGTTTCAAAAATAACATCAAATACTTTTAAATTTTCTGCGTTTTCAAACCTGTTAAATAACAATTCTGATTGCCAATACATTTTATAAGATTTGAATGGAGAAATTGTTGCACCAAGAAAATAACTTTTTGCATTGTCTAGTTTAGAATACAAATTATAACCTGTTCTGGCTCCAATAGAAATGCCTGGCATGAATCTGGTTGTTGCATAATTGGTAATAATTGGTTCATTTTTATCGAAAATTATTGCTGTTCGGCTTTTGGTTTTGGTTTTATTAAAATCTTTACCAAAATTCATCGAATATTTTACAAAACCTTTGGTAGAATCTATTTCTTTGACATTTTTTTGATTGCTTCCGGGTATATAAATATTTTTGAATGTAAAATGTATTTGATTTTTTAGAATAATTGTGTCTAAACAACTCACAGTTGGCGGATCACCTTTTGGACATATTGGGCATTTTGGGTACATGTCTTCAACCTGAAAAGTTTTTTTGTCGAACATGTCTGGGATATCGGTTTCTAATTTAATTTTTCTTGCTGGACCTTCACCATTATTCTGAAACTGTGTTTTAAAATTTACTCGTTTAAAACGTACCAATCTGTAATTTAATAATTGTCCGCTCGAACTCATTTTGTTTGGGTCGTGCGATGTTACGATTTGCATTTCTAGATTTTTGACTTTGTGGTTTTTAAAACTTCTATTTGGCACAAAAACGCTACGCATAGTTACTGTTGCACTTGTGTCTTTTATCATTTCTGGAGTAGTTTTGAATGTAAAAAATACGTTTCTGGTTTCTTTAGAATCTACATTGTCAAATTCTAAAACTGTCGAGTTGAGATAGGTTTTATTTGCTTCTAGCAGTGTTGCATCAAGATCTTCTTCGGTAGTAGTTTTATGGTATTTTTTATTTTCTACAAATGAATTTTCGCTTGCCAAATACCTATTCGATTCATCGATATCTTTATTGTATGCCAATGTATTTTCTTTTATTTCGCGTTCGCCATTGTGTGCACGAAATTCGATTAATTCGAAATTTTTGTTTTTGAATTGTTTCTCGTTATAAAAAAAATATAATTTGCCATTGGCGACATAATTTTCAAGATTTTGATAACTTAAAACTACAACCATTTCTTGGACAGGAATTGGGTCACAATTTTTCTGAATATTCAATCCGTTTAAGGTTTCTATAGATGCAACATCTTTATAAACCTCATCGGAAGTTTCGGTTACAGCAACTATTTTAGGTCTAGTTACTGGTGGTTTTCCGTTGTCATAATTGTTTGTAACTGCGACTCTAGCATTATAATTTCCTTTGGATTTATAAACATGTTTAGGTTCTGCTTCTCGACTGTATTGTCCATCGCCCATTTCCCAAAGATGGCTGTAACTTGGTTTGGGCGCACCAGCAATTGGTATTAAAGCAGGATTTTCTGATCTAAATTTTACTGCATTTCTTGTTTGTGCATAATTTATTTTGGCACGTCTAACTGTTGTATCTTTGACTTTGGTTTGAGAGAATGTCAAGCATGAAAATAAAATAATGAATAATAATGTAGTTTTTTTCATAATCTTAATTTTTTATTTGTTAAAAATAGTTAAAATAGCAAACAATTCATATTATATAATCTAAATAATTTTCTTGATTAATAATTTTGAAGTTAGCATCAGGATATGATCTAGCAAATTCTGGAGGGATTTTAGTTTTTATTTTTCCCCATTTGTATTCGAATGCCGATAGTTTTGCGTCAATTTCTTCGATTCTATCAATTTCTTGTTTGGTATGTGTTCTCCAAAAATAGTCCAATGAATAATTATTTTCGTAATGCAATTTCTTTATTCGTTCTGAATTTAGATAATTCTCCCAAAGTTTTCCAATATCTTCTCGCATGTTCAATGGATTGAATGAATTAATAATTGCATTTCGGATTCCGTTATCGACGAAATACCATTTTTTCATTTTAGTTATTTCGTTGTCTCTATTCCTACTAAATCCTGATACAGAGTAAATTATAAAAACTTTTGTAAACAAATCTAAGTATTTCTCGACTGTGTTCTTACTAATTTGTAGTTCTCGTCCTATACTTTCTAAAGAAATTTCACTACCCGTTCTAAAAGCAATAATTTGCAATAACGCAATAATTTTGTCACGTTTTTTTATACCTTCAAATGCTAGTATATCTCTTAATAATTGATTGTTTACAATTTCTTTTAAATAACTTATTTTATTCTCTTTATTTTCGAGATTTGACAATTCAGGATAACTTCCGAATATTAATCTTTCTTCAAGGTTGCTTTTGGTCTGCAAATAATTCTCGTGATTTGCAAATTCTAATTGTGCAACTGGATACAAATGTAAAGTTCGCATTCTACCAACCAAAGGTTCTCCAATTTGATTGTTTATTTCGAAAGCAGAAGAACCAGTTATTAAAACTTTTAAATCTGGAATTGTATCGACCATTAGTTTTAGTTTCTTTCCAATATTTAAAATTTCTTGAGCTTCGTCTATTATTAATAATTTACAATCTCCAAGCATTCTTTTAAAGTTGGCAGTACTTTGAATTTCTAAAATATTATGCGATTCAATATCGTCACCATTCAAAAAAATAAATTTTTCTTTGGTTTGTGATATTATTTTTTCAATCAGTTTGGTCTTTCCAACACGTCTAGCACCAAGTAAAACCAATACTTTATTTGGTTTTAAATATTTTATTATTGTTTTGTCAAAAAATCTTTCAATTTCCATAAATACGACTTTAGAAAAACAAAGATACTTATTTTTATTTAATTACGTCATTAATTTGACGTAATTTAATTAATTTCCGTCAATAAACTGACGGTATTTGATTAATTTCCGTCAATATAGATTTTAACTTTTCAATAAATCTAAAAAACCAGACCAATTGCTTGATCTGGTTTAAAAAAAAACAAACTATTTTTTAATTGTCTCTAAATGCATGAACTGTTCCTGTAATTGTGTGGACAACAGTAGCAGTGTCAGTATAAGTTCCGTTAAAAGTCAAATCGACATATTGACCAACTGCTCCAAAACTATTCAAATTGAAAGTTAATGTATTAGGAGTTGCATTAGAAACATAATTCAAACCTATTAAAAATGGACCTTCTAAAGCAAAACCATTTGCAGTTGTATAAGTTCCTGGCGTAATTGAATTACCTTGTAAATAAAAAGTATTTGAACCCGTTGGTGTAGCGCTATTACCTCCAGAAATACTTAAAGATGTTCCTTGATAATTATTTACTTTTAAATTTGACAAAACACTAACAACACTACCACCATCTATTTGATAAGTTATATATTCTGTAACTGCTGTGCAAACCGATATGTTACCTAGAACAGTATTTGGTAATGTAAAAGCGCTATTAATCAATCCAGTAGTTTGTAAATTATCAGAATCATAACCTTGTAAAGTAAAAGCTGTTGATGTAGAACAAACTAATGAACTGAAACTAAAAGCTCCATTTGTAACCGTAACTGCAGATTGTTGGCTACCATAATTCATAATTACATAACCATTGGTAACGTTTGAATTATCGCATTTCAATAAAGTTCCAGTTACTAATGTATTTGAAACAACAGCACTTGAAAGCACAATGTTTGGCAAAGTTGTTGTAGAATTTGTTGCCAAAGCAGTTTGTGGTTGAGTCAGAATTAAAACACCACAAGTGTCATAAATTTTAATGTCATAAGTTAGATTAGCTGGAATAATTCCGCTTACTAAGCCTAATGCATTTGTGGTACCTGTTGGAGCATAAGCATAACCTGAAGGTAAAATAGCTACACTAACATTAGCAATTGGATTTCCTGCAGTATTGACAACTTTTATTGTCAAATTGGCTTTGTCATAAGGAAAATCACAATTCCACCAAGAGAAATGACTAACTGTTCCTTTATAAACATTGCCAACTTTTGTAGCAACACCTTCTTCTATCCAATAACCCGCAGTTTGGTCAAAATGCCACAGTGGAATTGTTGCTGGAGCCGATGCCAATTGTGTTGAGGCAATAGGCAATTCGATTTGTGCTGGATTAGTAATTTGTAATTTTTGACCACTAGTACCAAGCAAAACAACGTCAATCATTCCAAAAGTTTTCAATGCTTGTGCTTGTCCTGCTGCGTTTTGCGCCAATAACATTCCTGGCATTTTCAATCCAACATTTGCATCTGCTGGATCTAGATGCTTTACAACAACACTAACTGGTCCAGAATAAGCAGTACCTGTTTCGGTTTTAAAAGTTCCGTCGAAAGTAACTTTGGTTCCGTTGGCTAAAGTTACAGTCGAGGTTGCACCCGAATTTATAGTTTGGGTCACTGCACTTGACATCAACATAATTTTGACATTGTTGGTTCCAGCAGTCGCTAATAATGATCGAGAACCATCTAGATAACCAGTTTTGGTAGCTGTGATGTAGGCCATTTGTTCTTTTACGCTTGCATTTTTAATGATGAAAATTCCGTTTACATCAGTTTGTTTTGTCGAACTACCAATAGTTACGGTTACACCCGAAATTGGGTTGTTGCTTTCGTTGATAATTTGACCAATAAAGTCTCGGTTAACTGTTGCACCAAGATTTAGCGTTCCAGCAGTTGTTGGATTTGAATTCGGATTTTCGATAACAGGCTCGTCATCATTTTTACTGCAATTAGTCAAGCAAATCAGTGCTATAAATGTTGCGATAATAAGTTTTAATTTGTTCATAGTTTCTATAATTTTAATGATTATTTAAAGTAAATCAATTTTGGTTTAGGATTGTTACCCTTGTTTTTGAAATATTACTTATTTGGCAAAGTCATAATTTTACTTAACACAGATTGTCCGCCATCTTTAGTGAAAACTTTTACAGCAAAACTATTTTCATTATTAGATAAAGTTTCATCGATTGACAAACCATTTGTATTTTTGTATTGAATCATGTTTCCTTTTTTATCTTTTTTATAAATCACAAAAAAAGTATTGTTGTTTAAAGATTTATAATTCCAGTTTAAAACTATTTTATTTTTATCTTTTTGGATAGTCAGATTTTCAACAGGTGGTCTAACTCCATCGTCGTAAGGAATTCCGTAGGTTGGGACTGCATATTCTGAGAAAAGATTACTATCGTCTTTTGCTCGCAGGCTGTAAATGTACTTGGTTTTGGTTTTTAATTGTTTGTCAACAAATTTTGTTTGGTCGTTTTTTAAAGTTGCAATTAATTCCCATTTTGCATTGCTCTCTAGTTTTTTATACAAATATTGTTCAACAACATCTTCACTTTTGCTTAAAGCAAACTCAAGTTCAATTTCGTCTTTTCGAGCAATTATGTTTTTAAAAACTGGAGTTGTAGGTGCAATTTTATCTGGTCGTTTTACTTTCAAAATATCCGAAAATTCAGATTGATTGAAATTATTGTCTAATGCAATTAATCGGTAATAAATATAAGGTGTCAATGAGTTTAATGTTACTGTATCTTTAAAAATAATTTGAACTGGTTTGACGATCGTATCGTTTGGATTAAAACCTTCTCGGATAACCGAAAACTCGTGTTTCTCGCCATTGGCACGAAAAAGTCTATAACCCATTAAATCTTTTTCTTTGTTTTTATCAATATTCAAAGTTACAACACCAAGAGAATCTATTTTACCTGAAAGAAATTTTGGTTTTATTGGCGCAATAGAATCTATAATTGTTACAAATGCTGGTATAGTGGAACTCACGTTTCCGCTGGTATCTATAGCTTGAATAACATAATAATTGGTTTCGTCTTTTTTGAATTTTTTATCAATAAAACTTCTGGTAACTTTTGGCAATAATTTATCGTGAACAATATTGAATTTGCCATTATTAGAATCGCCACGACCAATTAAGAAACCTTTTAAATCGCTATCATCAGGTTTGTTTGTGTCCCATTTTATTAATATTTCATCAGGTTTATTGTGTTTTGCAGAAATAAAAACTGGAGTTTTTGGAGGCGTTAAATCTTTCGGCATTCCTTTAGCAGCACCAAACAAAATTCTTTCACCAAATGGGTTGTTGCCATAAAATCGATATTCATATTTGACATAATTGGTTAATTTTTCGTCAAAATAACCTTTTCTTTGCCCATCATTGATATTATATTCAGGTGCTTTTGTAAGTAAATCCCAAGTGCCAGTTTTTGGGTTTTTACGTTCGACTATAGTTCCAGAAACCATATCGTTTTCGTCCCACATAAAACTTAAAGTTGTATCACCAGGTTTAACATAAATTTTTCTTTGTATAAAAATTTCTGGTTTAGTTTCGATAGTAAATGGCATATTGGTTATGTCATAAGTTTTCGATTCGCCATTTAATTTTATTCGATAAATGTATATTTTATTAGCTTCTACCGATTTATCAACAAATGCCAAACCCAATGCAAATGCTGCTTCTTTACATTTAACTGCGTTCATAACTACAATCAAATATTCAAAATCATCTTTACTTTTTTGTTCGTTCATATCTTTAATTCCTGCTTCGAAATTAAAAACACCTCCTTTATTTTTGTCCATTGCATCGAAAAAATCTTTAGAAAGTTCTAAATCTTTCTTGACCAATTCGCCACTTTTAGATTTTAAATCTTGCCATTGCTGTTCGGTGTATGCCAATGTTTCTCCGACTTTGACAAATGGCAATTTATTAAAATCATCTAGACCTTCGGGAATAACAGTAATATCTGCACGTTCGATTATAAAACCATTTTTTATTCCAGCATTCAAAACCTGTTTTTTATCTGGAAAGAAACGCATTTCGACACTATTGTCGATGTATCTTGCGACAACATTTATAGAACAACTTGGTTTCTCTGACTGCTCATCTTGGGCATTTGCGATAAATGAGATTATCGCAAAGCCAAACAAAATGATATTTTTTAATGAATTTTTCATAATATTGTTTTAATTATTAATTTCCTAAAACTGCTGCATTATTACTCGCAACTGCTACAAATGGACCAGTTCTGAAACTTTTTGTAACTGTTTGCGTTACTTGAGTACCATTTGCTTTAAGCGCATTGACCCAAACATTGTTTACAAATTCTTTTAATGTTGCAGTAACAATAATTTTGTAATTTTTGTTAACTTCAAGAGTGTTTAAAATTGCTGGAGCTGCTGGTGGCAAATTATCATATTCACTTGGCCCTGATGCAACTGGTGGCGGATATAAAGTAATAGGCATTGTCCCGACCAATGTCACAGAAGAATTTCTTGGTCCTGAACTGTTGCTCAAAGCAATTAAATTATTAGAAGCCTGTAAATTTAAACTTGTATTTGTTTGACTAGTAGAAGATGTTGCTGTCGGATTACCTTCAAGTACACTTGCATTCATCGCTACAGCAGATGAAACAGCGATTTGTACAGGCAAAGTATATAAATATTCGCCTAAACTATTTTTATTCGCTTGATGCGTTATAGTTACATAAGCCAAAGTTACATCGTTTTGTTTTTGAAGTACAACTGTGTTAACTATCTTGAATGTTCTAGTTTTTACAGAACCTATACTTTGTTGTTCGGTAACATCAAAAGCTTCATTAAGTGGCAAGCCATATTTTACAGCAATTGGAGATGCAACAGGAAAATTAGAAGTATTTGTTGGTTTTACATATTTGACCAAACTTTGCATTTGATCATTGGCTGCATCTTGTTGCGCAACTGCTGGTCCAGTATTTGACGTTGTGTTATTATCAACATCGGCGCAACTATCGCCCCAAGTGAACGATTTATTAAACGATTGATTGACAAGATATTGCGTACCGTTTGGGTGTGTGCATTGATTGGTTACATTTGAACATAACGGACCTGTATTTCCATTAAATAAAGTATGTTTTCGATTTCCGTTTGGCCATTTATGAGTGCAGGTTTTTGCGCTACATTGTCCAGGCGCAAAGGTATGTGCATAGGTTTGAGGCATTTGTCCAATTTGCACATGTCCTTGAACTGCACCCGCTATATAACTAGGTCTTGGAAATTTTGCATCGACCCACGCACCTGCTTTTATATTGGCTAATGTCCAAGTGTTTCCGTTATTGGTATTGTTAACTGTTGCAAATGCATTTAAATACATTCCGATATTACCGCGTGCTCTCCAACCATTAAAACCTATACTTTGAGACGGATTGGCACAGTTTTGACCATTGTATTCCATCATGCTTAAATTGACTTCGGCGCCAGCAACTAAACCTAAATTTATATCGTAATTTCCTGTGATATTCGAATTTACAGTTTTGTTAAATTCTACACCAACACCAAGTGCTATACCTCGACCAGTTGCCGAATTACTATCGACACCAATAGTTGCTGGTATACCTGGATAAGAATTCAAAATGCTAAAATAATTATTTCTAAAACGGTTCGTAAAACCATTTGCCGGAGCTTGAATATCGTTTCCAAACATCATGTATTGATAAAGATTTAATCCAAAAACTGAAACATTATTAGTTACAGTTGGTGTTCCAAATTTGAAATACCATTTATTGGTTTTTCCGTTAACATCAAGAACTAACGATTGATTATTGGCAACAACCGCTGGTGCTTTATTTATATCGACATTTACACCTAGAAAAAAGTGTTTGTCTGGAAAATTATAATCGGCAATCACGTTTCCTTTAATTTGAGCTTCGTCTCTTTTGGGTTGTGGCATTAATGGTGCGCCAACATAAAAATCGCCTGTAAAACCAATGTTTATCATTCCTTCGGTTGATGAAAATTGTCCGTTAAGTCCAACATCGGCATTAAAAGTTTCTACTTTTGGAGTTGTACCAATTGTTGCTTTTACACTAAATCCTAGATTGCCTTTTTTGGGTTTAAAAGTATAAGCATCTTTGCCAAGGGTTGCGTTTGGTTGCAATGTTGCTTCCATATTGTTGTATGCGCCACCACCAAAACCATAAAATGCTACACCTGGCAAAAATGGCAACCCTGGCTGGAATTTAGCTGCAACTTCTACTCTCCAATACCTGTATTTTGAGGAATATAAATAATCGGTATTTCCAAATTCTGCCAGTGCGTCTATTTCGATTTTTGGTGCTTTGAAAGTTGCTTTTAATGTTCCTTTAAATCCGTCTCCAAAAATTGGGTCGTTGTTTCTAAATGTTATTGTACCATCAATAGAAACTGCTGCCAAATGTGCGAATATCGTAATGTCTTCAATGCTTGTACCTATATATTTTGGTTTGTATTTACCTAAACCTGAACCAGTTGGATTTTTTTCAACTGCTAATTCGACCGCAAGTTTGGTTTTGCCACCAATATCTTTTGAAAGATTACAAATTACATCAAAATTTAATTTCCCGTGAACCAGTTGATCTCCAGTTGTAGGCAATTGGTTGAAACCAATATTGTCGATTGTGACGGGGAAATTAGCCAAGAATTTCTGTGGACTTGCAAATGCCCACGAACCTGCATTAAAAGTCATTTTATTACTCGCCAAACTGGAATCATAATTCAGCTTGATGTTTTGGAAGCCCAAATCAAATTTAATGTTTTTTACTGGTCCGAGTTTTATGTCTTCCCATAAGAATCGTCCATTTAAGGTGGTATTGAACTTGCGTTTGTCTTTATCAACATACGCAACAATATTCGAGGTTGGGTCAAGAGTCATTTTTCCTTTTAAAATACTTGCATTTATAGGGCCAGTTGGTTCTATGGTCAACTGAAAATAATCATTGCTGGTGGACGTTGAAGGTTCATTGTGAAATAAAGCTTTGTATTTTAATGGATTTTGAATAGTATCGGTTTTACTGATTGGCAATGCTATTTTCCCTTTTATATATGCCTCGAACATAGAACTGTTTCTGATGTCAACATGAATAGTGTCAATACTTGCGGCCATATCGCCAACACTTGCATTAGGAAATTGCAAAACGTTGGCAGCTTTTGCTATTAATGTAACTCCAGTATCGTTAATAATCATATCGTGAATGCCGATTGATGGTTTACCGCCAGAATGCGTTTCGAATGATTTTGGCAATTCGACGGTTAATTCTTCCATGTGAAAACCTCTAAAAAGCATTGTTTTATCGCCAGAATAATTGTCTGGAAATTCAGGTTCGGTTTGCAGTGTTGGTGGGTTTAAAGTGTCTGAACAGTCAAACGAAATATTTCCCGCCATAACGGTCATTTCTTGCGAATCGGTGATTTCTGATTTTTCTAGATTGCCAGTCAAAACCATATCATCCCAATTGATAACTGTTGCTGAAAAATTGGCTTTGGATTTAGAAGTTCCATCATCTGGCGATGGTTTCAACCAATCTCTTGTGAATGATGCATCAAGTTCTATTCCGAATTGCTCGAAACCGTCTTCATCCCATTGCACATAACAGCCACCAGTTAATGGGTCAGTTGGTTTTTTGAATGTAAAATTTACATTTCCGTTTATGTTACCAACTGTAACATCTTCAAGAAGTTCTATTCGTTTCGGTGGCGATTGCAATTGTGTTGGATGAATTTCGACATCCTTGGCAATAAAACCAATTAATTGTGGGTCGCCGACTTGCCAAGATGCTGGAGTTGTTTTTGCAGCAACAATATTTATTGCCGATTTATCGCTTTCGAAAACCATTTCGGTAATTGCCAATTGATCTCCATTCGGGAAATTTACTCCTAATGGAAATTTAACTGGTGGAGCAGCATTGTTGAGAACATCATCAATATTAATCGATTTTCCTGTAACACCTTTTACCCAAGTCATTAAATTATTGAGAATGTTGTGTGTCCAAGGCAAACCAGCTACTGCTCCAATTGCCCAATCTTGAGGATAAACTGGTGGCGAAGCATAAATTTGTCCAGTAATTTTTCCGTCTATTAAGTTCTTGGAAACATCAACGATAATATCTGTAAATTCTACGGCAACTTTTACTTTAAGAAAATCGACAGTGACAATTCCTTTTCCAGTAAATGAATTTGGTACAGTTCCTGCATTTATTTCGGTTGTTGTAATAGCAAATTCGTGGTTGTCGCCAGCGTGAATAATATCCGAAACAGCAATTGTCCCAGGTGTTTCTGGTGGCGTAACAATTAATGTTCGTAATGTCGATGGCGGGTTGTCATTATTTTGATTTTCGAGCACATTGATTGTAAAAGTTTCTATTTTTACAAAACCGTTTGAACCTGATTGATAAGGATTTCCATTTAAAGAAACAGGTTTTATGCTCCAAACATATTGCTTGGTTGCACTTGGTCCTTCAACATCGGTTGGCCAATTGAATTGGTTGCCAAAAACTTCTTGTTCAATAATTGGATAATTAATATTGAATGCCTGAGATGGTGTTTGACCATTTTGAATTTCGGTTACAGCCAAAATGTATTTTATTCCATCTAATGGTTGAGGAGTTGGCGTTATTGGTGTCCATCTAAAAATAATTGGAGGTACAAGTTGCGATTGAATAATTTCGTTTGCAATTGGCATTAACAATTCAGGCATTTGATAATCGGTAATTATCATTGTTTTACAAATTGTTTCTGGTGTTGAAATAATTTTATTTGATAAATCGACAAGACTAACGCAAAAATCATAATTTCCTGCTGGCAATAAACCAGTTTGCAAAACCTGATTTTTAAAACTACTACCATTAAAGACTATTGCGTTAAAAGGCACAATTTCATCTGCAAGAAAAGTTTGAGCACCTAATTCAAGTGATTGAGTAGATACGCTATTGTTAGTTTCAAAGACTTGTGTTCCATTTAGACTCATTTTGACTTTAATTTTATACTGATTGCCAACTTTATTTGGGTCAGCATTTGTAACAGTTAAAATCGCCAAATTATTTCTGTTAACCCATTCAGAAATTTGTGGTGTTGGATGCGAATCGACATTCAGCGTAATATTTACCTGAGCATTGATTGAGTTTAAAGATAATCCAAATAGAAAAATCATTAAAATTTTTAAATGTGTTTTCATAATTTATAATTTTTTAAGTAGTGAAAATTGAAATATGTTTTCATTCAGTAAACCATCTGGCCTGAAGGATCCATATTGATTATTGTTAAAAGCGTAAGCAAAATTAAATTCGAGTTTTTTATTTATTTTATAAAGAGTTTTCAGTTTTAGATTTATTCGTTTATCGGCAGTAAAACTGTCTTTATTGATAATTGCATAGCCAATATTTAATGACGGAATAATTTTTTTCTTGTAGAATTTGTAACCAACATTAGTACTAAAATTTATAAGATTCAAATCAGATATTGGTGATTTATTATTCAATAACAATCCTGAAAAACCAATATTTAAGGGACTTTTTTTGAACATTATCATATAATTTGTGTTATAACTTTTTGAATTAGTATTAACAAATCCATTAGCTGTAACATCAAATTGTTCAAAAGAATTTATGGCAACATTTGCAGAAATTTGGTGTGTTTTACAAGCCGATTCAATTTGATAACTTGGTGAAACAGAAAACGAATTGTTTATCATTTCAATTCTTATTAAGTTATTTGTTTCATTATTACCAAAACTAAAATTATTATAATTGGCATTTATAGAAAACGATTTGGTTATTTGTGCAAAAACGTTCATGTTGCTAATAATTCTTTTGGTAGATTGCAATTTTGTGTTTTTGATATTATTAGATCTTATTCCAAACGACCCTTTTAAGTCGAGTTTTTCTTTAAATAACTTAAATCCAGTATTTATTTTATAATCAATAATATCTTTCTCGATGTTTCTATAACCGACAGGAATAAAACCTGGTCCAATGTATTTTATTTCTCCACCCAAAAGCAATTTTTTAGATTTCCATTCTAATGACGATGCATTTGAGAAATCGGCTCTTGAACTTGCATTTAATGGTATGTATTTATTGATTGTGTTTAAATAATCTTCTGAAAAAACAATCGAGCTTGATAAAAGATTACTTGTGAAAATTGATCCAGCGGTTTCGGTTTTGAATGTGAATTTTTCTGTGATTTTAAATTCTATTAAAGGCGAAAATGTAATTCCAGAAATCGGATTTATGCCAATTGGTTTGTTGACAACCGAATTAATATCGTCTTCTATTCTTATAACATTGAAAACAAATTTTGAACCTTCAATTTTTCCAACTCCTATTCTCGCACCATAAACTTTTTGGGCATAAGCTCCAGGAATATTTAATAAAACATCAGGCTCAAAAGCGATTTGCGATTTACCGTAATTGGCAGCCAAAATGAATTTTCCCGGATTGATTTCGAAACCAGCTCCAAAAATTTGAATATCGCCAGTTGTTAAATCAGAATAATTGGGTGTGTGCGAACCTAAGTGTGCTTGAAACCATTTGTATTTTGGGTCAATATGAATGTTGTTTATTGGGTTTTGAACATAACTAAATAAATTTTCTTCGGGAACATTTGGCAAATTGTAACTTGTTTTTTGATTGCTGACATTTACTCCAAACGGAATAGAAAAATGTTTGCCAATCGATAAGTTCATATTAATATTCAACCTTAAAATTTCCTCGAGATTTCTTGGTCTGAATGTGGGATAGTTTTCGGTGTGATAATTATATCCGTCATAAAACAAGCCAATATCGCCGTCAAGTTTTACGGTTTTTTCTTTTTCTTGCGAATAGGACAAAATTGTCGAAATGCACATAAAAATCAAAAAGTAGTTAAAATATTTGATTGGGTTTTTCATGATTTTGTTTATTACTTTTAATTATATCAATTTTGGTTTAGAAATGTTACCCTGTTTTTTTAAATTTTTTTAAATACAAATTCTTAAAATTTTATTTGGTATAAAAATCTTCAAATCTAGTAACAACCGATTTTTTTTATAGGTTTGACAATCATAAAAAAAGCCAGAACAATTGCTTGGACTAGCTTTTCAAAAAAACAAACTATCGAAACAAAACATTTTAGGGAAATTGTACGTTTTATTGAAAAACAATATCAATGTATGGCAAACCACTATTGACGCCAGCACTTATAATTCCGTTTAGATTTTGAGTATAAAAATTAGACGCAGTTATTGTCAAATTTCCATTACTTTTTGGAAAAACTACATTGCCTCCACCTGAAACCGGATTGCTTACACAACGACCTAAACCATTAGGATTAGCAACGGTTGCAGGTGAGTATCTTTTTATTTTATAATCTCTATTGGCAATTAAAATTAATGGTGTTACTAAACTCGCATAACTTGTTGTCATAGAGGAAAAAGTTGTATTAATGGTTGCCACAACCAAACTTGTTGTTGTGTCATAAATTTCTATTAAATAATTTTGTGCCGATAAATTAGGTTGACTTTGATAACCAATACTACAAATTGTTGATGCAATTGACGTTTTAAAAGTATATTCATGAATTACTGAATTGGCATAACCCGATAAAGATTCTGGCATAGCAACAGTATTTAATGGGTTATACAATTGCTGAAAGGCAGTGTTTGTTGTTGGACAAAGTGGCGTTGAATTACCAGCAAAAGATACGATAGTCTCGTCTGCTTTGCTGCAATTCAAAGTTGATAATGCTAGTAAAAATATTGCTGTAATTTTTTTTAATTTTTTCATAATTTTTAATAATAAATTTATTTTTCGATAATAAACCTACATCAAAAACCAAACACAAACCAAAACCATTTAGAAAACGGTAGGTTTTATTTAGGGAACGGTAAAAAAAGTGTTTTTTAATCTAATATTGTAACAACAATTACAACTTTGTGACCTTTGCGAATTGCATCAGGAAATGCATTTTTTTGAGTAATGGAAAATTTTTTTTCAGGATAAGATTCCTGCAAAATGTTAATTCTTTCGGAAATAATTGCAATTCCTTTAGATATATGAGAATCATTTTTGGGTTGGTCAATATTTATTCCAAAACCATTATCTATAATTTCGATCGTAAGTACATCTTGATTCAAACTAAAATTCAAATCGATTTTGCCGTCGTTTTGTTTCAAATGCGAAACACCGTGAAGAATTGCGTTTTCGATAAACGGTTGCACAATCATATTAGGTATTTTGGTTAGCTGAATATCTATTTTTTTGTCAATATTGAATGTAAATTCGAAATTCATAAACCGAACTTGTTCTAATTCGAGATACAATTTTAATCTTTTAATTTCATCTGACAAACTAATAAATGGTTCTGAAGCTTGAGATAAAAACAACCTAACCAATCGGGCTAATTTTGCCAAATGTTCGCTGCTTTGCTCTTTTTGATTGCTGTTTACAAAATATTGAATCGCATTTAAAGAATTGAATACAAAATGAGGATTCATCATTGCAGACAATGCACTTTGTCGAAGTTCTATGATTTTATTTTTTCTATCAAATTTAATTTGTTGCTTAATTGTTTTTTGCTTTTCGATATTTTGATTAATAATTTTATAAATTGCCCATAAAAAAATTGCGAAAGGTAATAAAAACCACCATTTTAAAAAAAAAGGAAATTCGCGATACACAATAAACGATTGGTTGTCCCAATCTGAATTGATGTCTTTTACACGAACTTGAATTTTGTGTTCGCCAAACGAAACAGTTTCAAAATCGATGGTTTTGTTTTCAAGAATTGTCCAATTGGAACTGTCTATTTTATATTGTATTAATTGGTTTTTTATAGAATTAAAATTTTGAATTTTTAAAAAAATCTGAATCGATTTTTGTCGAACTTCAATATTGATTTTTTTATCAATTTGTTTGATTTTTTGGGTTTTGAAATCATCATAAAAAAAAGATGTTTTGGGTTTTTCTGCTTTTTTGGTTAATAAATCAAAATCGATTTTTGCCAAACCATCTTTGGTTGCAACTAACAATTCTTTTTCGAAAACCGCAACATTATAAACATCGTTATTTGGCAAATAATTGTGTTTATTCAAAACTCGATTACCGTTTTTAGCAACCATAAAAAGTCCATTTCCAGCACATAGAAAAACAATATCGTCGATTTGTTTTATTTTATGAATGTTATCTATTTTTACATCATTAATTTGAGAAATACTATCAACAATTTTTTCATTAAAAACTTTATAAATCGAGTTATTTACAGCAATCCACATGGTGTCTTTTATGTAAGCAAAATCTTCAATGTAACCTTTTATATTAAATGTTAAATCTCGTTTATTGTATATAAATTGATCATCAAAAGTCCTGATATTTATTTTTTCGGCATTATTAAAATAGTATTCGTTATTATAAAAAACAACTTGTTTTATTTTTTCTTTTTTAGGAATTTTAGAATTTATGGATTTAGAATTTATTTTGCCATTTTCAGTAATTTTGATAGATGAATTTCCTGCCAAAACATAATATTTGTCATTCTCTTTTTTAATTATTTGTTTGCCCGAAACAGTTTGAAAATTTGTTGTTTTGTTCCAATTTGCAATGGTATTTGTTGAACAGTAAAAAGTAGGTAAATTGTTATAATTATCAATTTTAATTTCTAAATCAGATTTTTCAATTAGCTTTAATTCTTTATTTTGATAAGAATACAAACTAAATTTTGTAGCAACAAATAATAATTTTTTATCCAACGAATTGGCAAAACCATTAAAATAATTTTCTTGATTTTTAAACCGAATATTAGAAACATAAGTACTCGGAATACAAAACAATCCATTTTCGTTGGTTGCAATCCAGATTTTCCCTTTACTGTCAAAATACAAAAAATTAATATTGTCAGAAGAATTCAAACCTAAATCTTCATTTATTGGGTTCCAATTATCATTTTTTAGGATAAAAAGACCTTTTCCTTGAATGCTTAGCCAACAATTTTCTTGATTATCAACAATAAAATCATATTTGAAAATAGAATTTATAGAAAGTGGCTGTGGTAATTTTATTTTGCCAGTTATTTTGCCATTAAAATCTACAAAAAACAAAAATTTTTCGTCGAGAATACAAATATCTTTTTTTCTAAAAATTACTTTATGCAAAAATTTTACTTCGTTAGGAAGAGGAACTTTTAAATTATTAAAAATTAGATTATTGTTTGAAAAATGAATTTCTTGATTGTCTTGAACTAAAATTGGAGGTGCAATTCGCTCGGAATAATTTGAACTTTTTGGTTTGTCGATTTGCCAATTAATTTTATTAATTTCCTTAAAACAATATCGCTTATTAATAAATCTGTTTTGTACAGTGTACAAAAATAGTTTGTCTTTTAAATTGAATAATTGATTGTATGTTTCTGTAAAAATTGGCGTATTTATAATTTTATTTTTCTCGTATTTTTGAAGTTTTCCGTTGTAGTTTATGAACCAAATAACACCTTTGTCATCAGTAGAAACTGCTGTTATATAGGGATTAATAAGGCCGTCTTTTATATTAAAGTTTGTGAAATTGTTACCGTCAAAAAAAGTCAAACCATTGTCTGTTCCAAGGACAATATTGCCTTTTTTATCTTCGGTTATGCTGTAAATTGTGTTCGAAGGCAATCCTTCGTCGGTAGTAAAATGATTAAATTTATAGTGAATTTGTGCACTCGCAAAAGCAAATGAAAAACATAGTAAAAAATATAAAAATGCTTTCATCTGCAGGAATTATTTATTCAAAACTTCATTCAAATCTTTATAATTTCGTCTAGAAACTGGTAGTTGTGTTCCTTCGTTCAACTCAAGAAAGTAAGCTTCTCGTGTTAAAATTTTTGTTACAAACTTCAGGTTTACGATAAATGATTTGTGAATTCTAAAAAAACCATTTTGTAATTCTTCCTCAAAATATTTCAAGGTTTTGGCGACAGTAATTTTTCTGTTTCTTGTTAAATAAACAGTTGTCATATTATCAAAACCTTTTAAATATAAAATATCATCGAAATCTATAATCGATTTTCCGCCTTCGTAGGTTAACGTTAATTTGCTTTCTGGAATAGGTTGATTTTTTGTGGCAAAAATTTCTAAAACTTTATTGACGGCAATTCTTAATTCTGAAAGTAATATTGGTTTCAATAAATAATCGATTGCCCCTACTCTAATCGCTTTTATTGCAAAATCTTCGTGCGCTGTGACAAATATTACTTGAAAATTGTTTTCAGGAAAATAATCCAATAAGTCAAATCCGTTTTCAATTGGCATTGAAATATCTAAAAAAACCAAATCAATTGAATTGTTTTCTATAAATTTTTTAGCATCTTCAACAGATTGAAACATTCCTAAAACATTAATTTCTGAGAAGTTTTCATTCAAAATAATTTCTAAATTTTTAAGATTTAGAATTTCGTCATCGACAAGTATGGTTTTTATTTTCATATAATTTTTTTAAAAATAAGAAAAAGTGATGAGATTATCACCACTTTTTCAAAAACAAACAAACTAACCTAACAATTATATTTATTTTTACTGGATTGCATTGATTGCTGCAACCATTTGAGCTTCTGAACCAACAATTGTTTCAGCAAGAGTAAAATTAGTTGGAGTTGTTGAAACTGAAATTCCTTTAACTGCATATCTCCATTGCGAACCTTCTGCCGAAGCAAAGATTAAATGACAAGCCTGACCAATAGGAACTTGTCCATAATGTTCACTAAATTGCATTGTTGTAGGGTTATAAACATCGAATTTTGCTAACTGATTTGTACCTTCACCATCAAGCGAAAAATAAATCGCACAATTGGTTTCATTGAATCCAGCAGGAACAGTTGCCAAAATTTGTGTTTTCACGCCAGGCAAATTATATAATCTATCGATATTAGACCATCCAAAATTTCCGAAATTTACATTATATCCGTTTGCTCCACCAGTTGGAACTTGATTAAAACCAACAGCTCCACCATCTTTTCTTTCCCAAACAAGGTTTTCAGGGTCGGCTGTTACTCCAGTCCAAAAGGTCATTAAAGGATCAACCGTACCTGTTAAAGTTGCTGGAACTTCTAATTTTAAAGTACCTATAACGCCATCGGTTACTAATTGAACACCACCTTGTGATGCGTTTAAATAAAATTCGCCTCCAGATTTCATAATACTTTGGTTTCCATCAGGCATTTTTCCCATAGTTGATTTATTCGTTGAAAGCATGTGACCTTTATCAAAAATTTCTATGTACTTTATGTCTATTGAACCCGTAACTGGATTTCCGTTTTTGGTTAAATTACTACCATTTATTTTTATTTTGACACCTTTTATTGAAGTTAAGACTACTTCTCCAGCTCCAGCTTTCATAGTAAAATTTTGTGTTAATGATTGCATTGCAGTTTCTCGAACCGATGCAAATTGAGCAACTGTTGGTGGCGTTACAACTTCTGGTTGTAAAGTTGGTTCATCATTATTACTACAACTTGCAATAGTTATTAATGCTGCTACGATTCCGAATTTTTTTAAATTTTTCATAATTTCTAATGTTTAAAATGTTTAATAATTGTTTATATATTATTAAATCAATTTGGGTTTGATATTGTTACCCTAATAACCCGAATTTATTTTTTTTAATTCAAATTCATAACTATATCAACTTCGTTTTATAATTGTTACCCAAAATTTTACTATTTTCGTTAAAATTTTATTTATGGCAAATAATTTACACGCAGACCAACTCTATATAGATGGATTGGCAAACAATGATTCGGCAATTATCAATTCAATATATAAAAAGTTCGTTCCAAAAGTTATACACTATATTAAAACTAATTCTGGGAATGAAGATCAGGCGCAAGATGTGGTTCAAGAAACCTTGATTTTATTGTACAACCAAGCCAAAGCCAATAAATTGAAATTGACTTGCCCGTTTGATGCTTACTTTTTTTTACTATGTAAACGAAGATGGCTAAACGAATTAAAGAAATCTTCAAATAAATGGGTAACAATTTCTGACGATTATACATCTATTAACGAATCAGAAGAACAAATGGTTTTACAAACCGAAATTTTTGATGAAAAACAACAACTTTTTGACTCAATGTTTCAAAAACTTGGCGACAAGTGCAAAGAAATATTAACATTGAGTTTTACCATTAAGACAATGGAAGAAGTTGCCGAAAAACTAAATGTAACCTATGGTTATGCTAGAAAGAAAAAATCATTGTGTACAGGACAATTAACCGAAATGATTCAAGAAACCAATCGTTATAAAAACCTCAAATTACAATAGTCATGAACGAAGATCGCTACATTTTATTCGACCAATACTTGAACAATGAATTGAATTTAGAAGAAAAAACCAATTTTGAGAATCAATTATCGAATGATTCTGGAATGGCAGAAGCTTTTGAAATATTCAAAGATTTGAATATGCATTTAAGTCAAAAATTCGAAAACCAAGAAAATTTAAATAGTTTTAAAAATAATTTAAAAAACACAGCAGCTGCAAATAAAAACATGAACAAACCTAAAGTTATTTCTATAAAACCAATTTATTATGCAGTTGCAGCTTGTTTTGCATTGGTTTTTGGGTTAATGATTTTTAATAATTCTAATAAAAATCCTACTTTCGAAAACTATTATAAACAAGAAAATGCAAGTTTTGCAGAACGTGGTGGAGACATTATTAAAACACTAAAACAAGCTCAAGACGCCTTTAATAATGATGATTTTAAACTTGCAGCTTCTTTATTCGAAACCATTTTAGAGAAATATCCTAGACCAGAAATAGAGTTTTTTTATGGAGTATCATTAATGCAACTTGATAAACACTATCAATCTGAAATGGTTTTTAATAAACTAATGAAAGGCAATTCTGCATATAAATATAATGCTGCATGGAATTTGGCTTTATCAAAATTAAAACAAAAAGATTTTGAATCTTGTAAACAAATCTTAAAAACAATTCCAAAAGATTTTGAGAATTATGACCAAGTTGAAAAATTGTTGGATGGTTTAAATAAATAATTTTATTTGTAAAAATGTATATTTGCAAATCAAATTATCAAAATGACAATTACAGATACGCATACCCATTTATACGCATCAGAATTCGACCAAGATCGAGTAGCAACCATTAATCGAGCAATCGAAAATGGTGTTACACGATTTTTTATACCAGCAATCGATTCTAGCTCAATACAGAAAATGTATGACTTAGAAAACCAATTTCCAGAAAATATTTTCTTGATGATGGGTTTGCATCCATGTTATGTCAAAGAAAATTATAATGACGAATTAAAAATTGTCGAAAACGAATTAGCAAAAAGAAAATTCTTTGCAATTGGCGAAATAGGTATAGACTTATATTGGGATAAAACGACTTTAGATATTCAGAAAATTGCATTCAAACATCAAATTCGATTGGCCAAAAAATACAAATTGCCAATAAATATTCATTGTCGAGAAGCATTCGATGAAATTTTCGAAGTTTTAGAATCTGAAAAATCTGATGATTTGTTTGGCATTTTTCATTGTTTTTCTGGAACTTATGAGCAAGCATTACAGGCAATTTCGTTAAACATGAAACTCGGAATTGGTGGCGTTGTAACTTTCAAAAATGGCAAAATTGATCAGTTTTTAAATGAAATCGACATTAAAAACATTGTTCTCGAGACCGATTCTCCTTATTTAGCACCGAATCCTTATCGTGGCAAACGTAACGAAAGTAGTTATTTAGTTAATGTAGTAGATAAATTATCCGAAATTTATGGTTTGTCAATTCAAGAAATTGCACGAATTACATCAGAAAATTCAAGAACTGTTTTTGGGATTTAACATCAAATTATCATAAATCAATCTAAAATTTTGTTCATTTGTGCTGTTAAAAAAAACAATATGCAAAAATTCGATGCCATTCGTCCATTTTATGATGCCGAAGTTAACGAGGCTATAAAATTTTCGGTAAATCATCCGATGATGAAGGCTATAATGAATTTTACTTTTCCCGAATTAGAAGACAGTATTTGGAAAGAGCAACTCAAAAGAACTTTTTCTATACGTGATTTTCAATGTAATTTTATTTATCAAGCTTTACAAAAAGTACTCGAAAAAACATCTGACGGATTATCTACTTCGGGTTTCGAAAAGTTAGAAAAAAACACATCATATATGTTTATTTCTAATCATCGTGACATCATTCTAGACACATCTTTGCTAAACGCTTGCTTGTTCGAACACGGATTAGTCATGACAGCATCGGCAATTGGAGACAATTTAGTCAAGAGAGATTTTATGAATACATTGGCAAAATTGAATCGTAATTTTTTGGTTCAAAGAGGTTTGTCTCCAAGAGAAATGTTGCAAAGTTCTAAATTAATGTCAGAATATATAGGTCAACTGTTGCTTCGTGAAAACCGTTCGGTTTGGATCGCACAACGCGAAGGCAGAACCAAAGATGGAAATGATGCTACCAATCCTGGAGTTTTGAAAATGTTGGCTATGTGCAACGACCAAGCAAAATTGTCAGATTATTTTAAGAAATTAAAAATTGTGCCTGTTTCGATTTCTTACGAATATGACCCAACTGATGCACTAAAAATGCCGCAACTTTTGGCCGAAGCCAATGACGAAACCTATATTAAAAACAAAAATGAAGATTTTATGACCTTAATGTCAGGAATAATGGGTCAAAAAAAGCATATTCACATTCATGTTGGTAATGTTCTAAACGCCGAAATTGATGAAATTGCTTTTGAATTTGATAATTCAAACAAACAAATCTTGGCTTTGGCACAAGTTATCGACAGTCATATACATCAAAATTATAAACTTTGGCCAACCAATTATATCGCATTTGATATTATGAATAAAACCAATAAATATGCCGATTTTTATACCGAAAGCGAAAAATCATTATTCGAAAGAAGATTAGAAATGAAAATCGATGCCGAAAATCCAATCGAATTAGAAGGTTTTTTGAATATGTATGCTAATCCTGTTGTAAATAAATTGAAGTTAGATGTTGCAAACTAAACCCAAAATTCTTCTCATATATACAGGCGGTACCATCGGAATGATGAAAGATTTTGATACTGGGGCATTAAAGGCATTCAATTTTAATAAATTATTGCAAAAAATTCCAGAATTGAAATTGCTCGATTGTGAAATTGAAACAATTTCTTTCGAAATTCCAATTGATTCATCGAATATGAACCCACAAAAATGGGTTTTAATTGCAAACATAATCGAAGAAAACTACTTTAATTTTGATGGATTCGTTGTACTTCATGGTTCGGATACCATGTCATATTCGGCATCAGCATTGAGTTTTATGTTAGAAAACTTGGCTAAACCAGTCATTTTTACTGGATCGCAATTACCAATTGGTGATTTAAGAACAGATGCCAAAGAAAACCTGATTACCGCAATTCAGATTGCATCATTACAAGAAAAAAATAAGCCAATAATTCAAGAAGTTTGTCTTTATTTTGAATATAAATTATACAGAGGCAATCGAACAACCAAAATTAATGCAGAACATTTTAAAGCATTTACTTCGCCAAATTATTCGGCTTTGGCAGAATCTGGTGTTCATTTAAAATTAAATAAAGAATTATTTTTGCCAATAAAAACCACCAATAAACTAGAAGTTCGTAACAATTTAGATAATAATGTAGTAGTTTTAAAAATGTTTCCTGGCATTAATGAAACTGTTTTGTCAGCAATATTTAATATTCCGAATTTAAAAGGATTGGTACTAGAAACCTACGGATCAGGAAATGCACCCAATGACGAATGGTTTATTTTATTATTAAAAAAAGCAATAAAAAACGGTTTGCATATTGTGAATGTAACCCAATGCTCGGGCGGAAGTGTTTCTATGGGACATTATGAGACCAGCACATCATTGAAAAAAATTGGTGTAATTTCAGGAAAAGACATTACAACCGAAGCTGCAATTACAAAAATGATGTATTTGTTAGGTCAAAATGTAGCACCAAGTGTTTTTAAAACAATTTTCGAAACATCAATTCGCGGAGAATTATCCTAAGAATTACTTGATTGCTGTTTATAATTTTGCTTTATTTGCAATCCAATAAAAAGAGAGGTGGCCGAGTGGCTGAAGGCGCACGCTTGGAAAGCGTGTATATGGCAACATATCGAGGGTTCGAATCCCTTTCTCTCTGCGAAAAAAATATTTTCTAATTTTTAAAAAAATTAATTAAAGGTTGCGGGTTCGAATCCCTTTCTCTCTGCGAAAAAAAATATTTTCTAATTTTTTAAAAAATTAATTAATGGTTGAGGGTTCGAATCCCTTTCACTCTGCGAAAAAAATATTTTCTAATTTTTTAAAAAAATTAATTAAAGGTTGCGAGTTCGAATCGCTTTCTCTCTGCGAAAAAAATATTTTCTAATTTTTTAAAAAAATTAATTAAAGGTTGCGGGTTCGAATCACTTTCTCTATGCGAAAAAAATATTTTCTAATTTTTTAAAAAAATTAATTAAAGGTTGCGGGTTCAAATCCATTTCTCTCTCCGAAAAAAATATTTTCTAATTTTTTTAAAAAATTAATTAAAGGTTGCGGGTTCGAATCGCTTTCTCTCTGCGAAAAAAATATTTTCTAATTTTTTAAAAAAATTAATTAATGGTTGCGAGTTCGAATCGCTTTCTCTATGCGAAAAAAATATTTTCTAATTTTTTAAAAAAATTAATTAATGGTTGCGGGTTCGAATCCCTTTCTCTCTGCGAAAAAAAATATTTTCTAATTTTTTAAAAAAATTAATTAATGGTTGCGAGTTCGAATCCCTTTCTCTCTGCGAAAAAAAAAGCCATTCAAAATCTGAATGGCTTTTCCATAAATAAAATTTAAATTAAATCTTAGGGACTTGCTTAAACCCCATATTGTACAAAGTAAACGCTTGCAAATCGGCGGCTTCTTCAATAGTTTTCGAAACAGGTTTTCCTGCGCCGTGACCTGCATTGGTTTCAATTCGAATCATTACAGGATTTTCACCAACATATTTATCTTGTAATTCTGCAGCGAATTTAAAACTGTGTGATGGCACAACTCTATCGTCGTGATCACCAGTAGTGATTAGAGTTGCAGGATATTTCATTCCTGTTTTTACGTTTTGAACTGGTGAATATTTATTTATGTTATCGAACATTTCTTTCGAGTCATTCGAAGTTCCATAATCATAAGCCCAACCAGCGCCAGCCGTGAAGGTATGATAACGCAACATGTCTAAAACACCAACTCCAGGCAAGGCAACTTTCATTAAATCTGGTCGTTGTGTCATTGTTGCTCCAACTAATAATCCACCGTTAGAACGACCTGAAATTGCAAGAAAATCTGAAGTTGTGTATTTTTGAGCAAACAAAAATTCGGCTCCAGCAATAAAATCATCAAACACATTTTGTTTTTGCAATTTTGTTCCTGCATTGTGCCATTTTTTTCCATATTCGCCTCCGCCACGCAAGTTTGCAACAGCATAAACGCCACCCATTTCTAACCAAACGGCATTGGAAACACTAAAACTTGGTGTTAAACTAATATTGAATCCACCATAACCATACAGAATAGTTGGATTTTTTCCGTTGAGATTTAAACCTTTTTTGTGCGTTATAATCATTGGGATTTTTGTTCCATCTTTTGATGAATAGAAAACTTGCTTCGATTCGTAATCATTTGATTTAAAATCGACTACTGGTTTTTTATAAACTTTTGAAACGCCAGTTTTTGGATTAAATTCGTAACTGGAAACTGGTGTCGTGTAATTTGTAAACGAAAAATACAGTTTAATATCTTTTTTTTTTCCTCTAAAACCCGATGCTGTTCCAATTCCTGGCAAGACGATTTCACGAATTAATTTACCCGAATAATCATATTGTTTTACTTGCGAGATGGCGTCTTTCATATAATTTGCAAAAATAAAACCCGAGCCAATTGTTGGCGAAAGTACATTTTGAGTTTCAGCAATAAAATCTTTCCAGTTTTCTTTTGCTGGATTTTTTGCATCAACCGTAACAATTCTTTTGTTTGGCGCATTCAAATTAGTAAGAATGTACAGCTTTGTTCCTATATTATCCAAAACATTAACATCATTTTCGAAGCCTGAAATAATGTTCACAATTTGGCTTTTTGGATTGGTCAAATCTATCATATACAATTCATTACCCGAAGTCGAATTGGCTGCTGAAATATACAAATATCGATTATCATCAGAAACATTACCATTAACATAACGACGTTTTTCTTTATCACCAAAAATCAATTTATCTGTACTTTGAGGTGTTTTTAATATGTGAAAATACAATTTGTGTTGGTCTGTTTTGGCTGAAAATTCACTACCTTTTGGCTTGTCATAACTTGAATAATAAATACCCTCGTTGCCCAACCAAGACAAACCACTAAACTTAACATCGTTTAGGTTTTCGTCTATAGATTTTTTAGTTTTTGCATCAATAAAAATAACTGTTCGCCAATCGCTTCCAGCTTTTGAAATCGAATAAGCAACTAACGAGCCATTTTCTGAAAAACTAACATTGTCAAGCGAAGTGGTCGCATCTGATGAAAAAGTATTTGGATCTAGAAAAATTTCTTCTTTGCCAGATTTGTCTTTTCTGTATAAAACCGATTGATTTTGCAAACCATTATTTTTGTAATAATAAGTATAATTTCCTTCAACAAATGGAGCTGAAACTTTCTCGTAATTCCATAATTTTTCCATTCTAGATTTTATTTGATTTCTGAACGGAATTTTACTTAAATAATCAAAAGTAACTGCATTTTGAGATTTTACCCAAGCGGCAGTTTCTGCTGATTTGTCTTCTTCGAGCCAACGATAATTGTCGATAATTTTTGTTCCAAAATATTCGTCAACAACTGCAATTTTATTGGTTTTTGGATACTCAATTTTAGTCTGTGCAAAGGTTGCAATTGAGGTTGCAATTGTCATTATTAAGATTGTTTTTTTCATTATTGATTGGTTTAATTTACAAATATAATAATTGAAATGTTAGCAATAGGTTAAAAAAAAACCACTCAAGATTATTGAGTGGTATTTTTTTGAAATTCATTTTTTATTCAACTTTTATGTTAAAATCAACATCGAAATCTGTAGCACCAGTAGCGTTTGTAATATCGCCAGCGGCAACTCCTGGAGCAGATTTATTGCCTTCATGTCTCAAAACTATTTTTAAAGTTCCTGTTGCGGCAGTTGTTGTAATAATTTTTGTTTTTACACCCAATGGTTTACCATTTGTGTCATAATTATCAGCGGCTTCCGTGATTGGTGTGTAAGCAAACATTGGCAAGTTTCCTGTTTTTTGATAAAAAAATTGATGGTCGACAGCTTCTGCTAATATTGCTGTAGAAACGTTGTCTGCTGGAGTTTTTGTTTCATCTAGAACAAAAACTTGACCGTTGTAGGTTTTATTCAATGCAAATATTCCTGTGGTTGATGGAATTGGTAGACCAGAACCAGGACCATCTAAATCTTTGTATTGCAAGGTTACTATTGATCCAGAACCAACTGGAGTAAATACTGCTGTAACAGTTGTAATTAATTCCTCTTCGTTCACTGGATTGGGTTGTTTTGCTGGTTCATCTTTTTTACTACATGACGAAATTGCTAAAATTGCCACAAAAGCAAATAATAATGTTTTTAAATTTTTCATTTTTAATGTTTTTTAATCTGATTCATTTCAGATTATTAATAATTTATTTTTAATTGTACTTGAAAGTTCCTACCCAATTCATCAACAAAAAATCGTTGACTATTTAAGTAATCTCTGTAATTTGTGTTTAAAATATTTTGAACCGAAAATGCTAAAGTTGCAACTCCAGATTTGAAGGTTTTAAATTTCATTTCCGAATAAAAACTCCACAATTGATAGGCTTTTGGCGGTGTGCTAATGTCAACTTGAACATCTACAAACTCATCATTTTCAATAATTTTGGTTGTAAAATTGTTGTCTGGAAATTGAGTTTGTTGCAAAACAACTTCATTCTTGAGTTCTAAAACCAATCCACGAAATGCTTTTTTAGAATATTGAATTTTATTTGTAAATGTTATTGGTGGCATTGCAATTAATGGCAAATCGTTAGTCAAATCAAAACCGTTAACAGATGCAAATGAAAACTGATGTTTAATATTATTTGAAATTTCCCAAGTTGAATTAAAATCCAATCCAGTCAATAATGCGTTGGTTTGCTGATAATCCCAAACTGGAAAAGTGCCACGAATCGTGGGTTCAAAATCTATTGGTTTCAAGAACATATAATTGCGAATACTGTTAATAAATGGATTGACTTCTATTGAAAATTTTATCCACTTTTTTTGTAAAGTTGTCGAAAATTTATAAGATTGCTCTTTTTGCAAACTCAAATCGCCCAACTCAATTTGACCTGTAGAATGATGCAAACCGTCACTAAAAAACTCTGATGGATTTGGATTTCTGCTTGCCAAACTCAAATTTACGAACCAATTCAAATCTTGATTGAACTTTTTGTGAATACCAAAACTTCCTGAAAAGTTATGAAATGTAAAACTGGGTTTCGTAAACCATTGGTCGCCATTTGGAGATTCTCCTTTTATAAAATCTTGAAATAAATTGTCATACCCACGTTCTTTCCATCGGGTTTTGAAGTAAAATTTTGAGGCGCTGGTATTCGAATAATCATATCTCAAACCTAAATCCATTGTTAAACTTGACGAAATTGGTTTATTTGCAATAGCGTAAATTCCAAAATCATTTTTTAAATAATTTGGAATCAACGGACGAACTTTGGTATCTGGACTTGTAATGTTTTCTTGATTTTCTAAATTGAAACCCGTTTTTAAATCCCAATGCAAACATTCTTTTTTGAAATCGATTTTCATCGAATGGGTTTTTAGTTCTAAATCTAATGCAGGAACATTCTTGAAATTACCTCTTCGGACATCAAATTCTAATCGTTTGTTAAATTGATACGAATATTGAAATGCTAAAGTTGAATTCTCACTAATAAAATAGTTGAAGTTAACTTTCGCCAAATGGTGTTTTACTTCTTGTTTTGGATTTTTTAATAAATAAGTAAAATCGTTTATAACCGACGGAATTTGTCTGTTGATCGAATTATACAAATCGTTAACATTGCCAATATGCGAAGCACTCAAAATTCCGATTTGCGCCGAATACAAACTATAAAACCCAGAAATATCATATTTTTTCCCTGTAAATTTTACATCGCCCGAAAAATTAATTTCTCGGTTTCCAGAATTTGACAACACATAATTCGCTGCATTTCTATCGCCAAAATATTTAAATGTTCCCAAAGCATTCCAACTCCAATCACAGAAATTACCTTTATGAAGACTGGTGCTAATGGTTCCACCTTTGCCATTCGAAGATAAATTTGTGATGGTTTTGCCGTACAAAGTATCTTTTAAAACAACAATTGGTTCCACAATTACCAATCCGCCAACGGCATCGCCACCATATTGTAAACCCGATGCGCCTTTTATAACAGTGATTTTTCCAGCCGCATTTACATCGAAATTTGGTGCGTGTTCTGTTCCCCATTGTTGGTCTGCGAGACGCATATTGTTACTGATAATTGGAACTCGTGACGAATGTAAACCATCGATAACAGGTTTCACAATATTGCTTCCAGTTCGCAAAACACTTACGCCTGCAACTTCTTTCAAAGCATCGCCAAGGGTTTGGCTGCTGTACTTTTCGATGGTTTCTGATTTGATTTTTTGTTCCAAAATCGAGTTGTTTTCGGTATTGCGTTTTTGAATTACAACAACATCATTCAGAGCGTTTACTTTCGAAAACATTTTAACATTGTAGACTAAATCGTCTTCTAAAACTAAAGTTTCTTCAATAGATTTGTATCCTAAACTAGAAACATAGATTTTAGTTTTACCGTTTTGGATATTTTCAATTGAATAATTTCCATTAGAATCACTATTAGCATTTTTATTTCTAATATGTATGTGGCAACCTTCGATAGGTTTGTTGTTTTCGTCGGTAATTTGACCGTTAATTTTGTATTGTCCAAATGCAAAACTGCAAACGAACATTACAAAACCAATAATGAGTTTTTGTAACATTTCTTTTTTTTAAAATACAAACACAAACAAACCACGTACTTTCAATAGTGGTTTTTTGTTAATTTTTTTCGATATTTTAAACAATTGGTGGGCCACGTAAGGAATAAGAAATACCTGTGAAGAAAAAATTAGATTCTTTTAAAAAATAAGAATCATTTTTATAAAAATTACAATAATTATGAAAATTAAACGATTGTAAATCAGACGAAATGTAAGATGAAAACGCAAATTCGCAAACAAAACATTTGTCAAAATCTTGATGTTCGTGAGTAATTTGCTTGTCAGAAACGTATTTATGTACACATTTTTTTTCTGTCAATTCTTTTGTCAAATGTTCAAAACTATGCAACGATTGAAATAATATTGCGAACAATATTACAACCGACATTAAAGAGTTTGATATGACAAATTTCTTTTTCATTGAGTACAAATGTAATAAAACTCTATCTCTAATATTTATTAATTAACAATTTTATTAGAATTTAGGTTAATATAAAAAAAACAGTTCCCTATATCAACGAACTTTTTTGGTTTTGGTTCGCCACCACAGCGAACTCAAAGACAATTTTAAACTATGAATTTATTTAATTGTCCGCTATTTAAACCAACCAAGGGATGAAATATTTTTATATTTTTATTCATGAAATGCAATTTTGCTACCAACTTCTGAGTATTGTTTTTCTATTGGAAAAATCGTCATTTGTGTCAAACATACCACTTTGAATTATCATAATTTCTTCGTCGGTACAAATACAATGTAGCATTTGATTTCTTACTTGTTCTTCGTTGAGATTAATCCCAATCATAACCAATTCGTTTAACCTGTCTCCAAATTCTATTGACCAGCGTTCTGGATGTCTATATTTATTTATGAACTTCAAGACAATAACTATATCTATATTTATTCTATGAAAGGTCATTATGATTAACAAAAAAAACGAGCAATTGCTCGTTTTTGTGTTTTGTGTTTGACTGAGTTTGTGGGCGCAAAGTCGGAGACATTTGCGCAGCAAATCGCTTTTAACTTAATCTTTTTGATTTATTTAGAGACTTTGCGCAGCTGGCATATGACACAGATTTATAATATAAATAACAATTTCTAAATAATCTTATTTAACTTCAGTATATCTATCAATATGACCATCGATATATTCAACAATAGCATATTTTTTATTATTTTTATAAAAAAATCTAATTTCTTTATTTTTAGAAAACGTTGCTGTATAATAATAATCTAAGACGTCACTAATATAAAATTCGCACTTTACAAGTTTCTTATCTTTGTAATAAAACCAAACACCTTGTTTTGATCCGTAATCAAAATGTTGTACAGTAATATTATTTTCATCATAAACTTCCCATCTTCCTTTTTTTGAATTGGACAAATAAGTACCTTTTTCAATTAATTTGCCGTTCTCATCAAACTTTTTAAATAATCCGTTTTTTTCATCTTTGTCGATTTCACAAAATTCTTTAGGATTTTTATTATTATGAAAAATTTCATAATTTTTGATTTCACCTTCAAATATAAAAAACAAACTATCATTTTTTTTTACGAAACCGCTGTATAACTTATTTTTTAGACTGTAAACATTCATAAAATAATAATCAATATCGCAGTCAGTACAAACTGGATATATAATTTTTACTTTTTTAATGGTTAAACTATCTTTTAAAACTGCCTTTTGTTTAGAAAAGTTAGAAATTGTAGTCCTGTAAATTTCCTCAGGTTTTGCAACTTTTTTTATTTTTTGAAAATTAGATTTTTTAACTATTCCATTTACTACTTTTTCAAAATAAATTTTATCATCAGTAACAGACTTTATTACACCTGTAAATAAATCATTCTTAAAGTAAATTACTCTTTTATTTCGATCACTCTTAATTATTAGATCTGTATAACGTAAAGTGTCTTTTTGTGAGTAAGTCGAAATACAATAAAAAATTAGAATTGTAAAAAATTGAAGATGTCTAGCGTGAATTTTTAATTTGATCATTTTGCATTGGTAAATTTAATGGTTCTTGAACTGTAATTGATGTTTTCAATTCTTTCTTTTGATATTTGTTAGGGGCAATATTTAATTGTTTTTCATTTACGCCTGCGTCTATCAAATCATCATAAATTTTGCAAGTTCTAGCGTCAGCAAGCTCTTTAGGTGTAGTTTCGACTTCTTTACCGTCAATACTATTATGAAATGTTTTGTCGTTATTTTTATATTTTGTAACGCCAGTAATGTCAATAACTTCTCCTGTTGCATTTACTTGTTGCGCAATTTTTTTAATCATATTAGTATAATTGTTACTTATGTCAGAAACTTTATTTGAATTTCTTTCAAAGTCAATATCATATTTTGTTTTTTGATTTCCTTCTATTGGATTGTAAACCATATTGGGTCTTCTAGTTAAAGGATCCGAACCTCCAACTTCTTCAATAATATAAATATCGGCAATTCCAGAGTCTGCACCTTCATTTATTTGAATTTTTTGATAAATTCTGTTAGCGGGATTAGGTATATGCATTATAACGCCTTTGTCGTTTCTTTGTGGTATTTCTTGAATTACATAAATTGAAGCCTTAATATTTAAATAAGGATAAATTTTACGCATTGAATCCAAAGTTGGTGGATCAGGATACATTCCAGTTGGGTCGGTCAATTTAACCGGATTATTCAAGCAATAAACATAAGGGTTTACGCTCGGATACTTCTCCGCTAGTGGGTCAACAGACAGCCAACACTACTCCATATTTGCCTCGCCCGAGGCTTCACTTTCCAACAAGAACGTACTTTTTCATTTTCTCTTCGTTACAAATATA
>JAYTMQ010000123.1:0-15542 GCA_043728355.1 Bacteroidota bacterium | reverse complement strand
TCATTGCGAAAAGGAACAATTATAGAAAAACTGGTTATTGGCAGCAAATTATCATGAGAAGTTGTTTCGATTTTGTCAAAACCATAAATTAACAAACTTATTGTCAAAATATAAATTATTAATATGATGATAAAAATGTAAATCATTTTTCGGATTTGAGTTTGAAGTTTAAAACATAAAAACCACCAATTGTAATCGGAATTACAATATTCAGAAACCACATTAATGTTGTCACAAATATTACAATCCATTCATTTACCCCTAATAAACTATAAAAATAGATACCAATACTTCCTTTTACAGCAAAATCTAAAAATTGAAAATTTGGTAAAGAACTTGCTAAAAAATAAACGGTTGCTATTGTCGCCATCATCGAAAAGTAAGGCAAATGAACGTCAAAAGCCAGAAACAAAAAATAGGTTTGATGCGAAAATGTAAAATATCTGGCAATTGCCATCAAAATATTTTTGCGATGAATAGTTTTTGGAATATTATTAATTTTAGAAATAAAATCATTGATTGAATATCCTTTTATTTTAATTTTTTTAGTAAAAAAAAATATTAAAAAAAGAAATAGGAGCAATCCTATAATCTTTAAAACCCATATTCCGTGACCTAAAAACCACAATCCTAAAACTCCAAAAACAACGCTCAAAATCAATTGAATTCCGTTGCAAATCAAATTTAAAAAAACAATTTCAGACACTTTAGGTTTTTCATAATACAATGCTTTCCCAGCATATTCTCCAACTCCATTTGGTGTAAAAATTCCCGCAGTCAATGAAGCCAAAACTTGTTTTGTTGACTCTCCAACCGAAATTATTTTGAATGTCGAAATAAGATTTTTCCATTTTAGAATTTCAAGAAAACGATTTTGAAAACTCAAATAAAAAATAAAAATTATTCCTAAAACCGATTGGTTTTTATTGAAAATAATCAAAAATTTATCCCAATCTAGTTTGTCGTTATTAGCCAATTCATTATAAATAAAATAAAAAGCACCAACAACAATCAAAATTTTGATTAGAAGAACAACTAATTGTTTAGTTTTGTGAGAAATTTTTAGCATCGCCACAAAGTAATGAAAATCGAATTCGTAATCCTAACAGGTTGTGAAAACCAATTGGGATAATAACTAAATAAATTGTGATTAACAAACTAAAATCGTTTCTAAAACGCTGTGTATTCTATATAAAAGCAAACAAAATAAAAGCATCAATTGTATTTTCACTTTTGATAATTTATTATTTTTCGTTGCCAAGAACTTTGTTTCAAGAGCCTTATTCTACAGTAATCGAAAGCAAAGAAGGAGAATTATTGAGTGCAAAAATCGCACGCGACGGACAATGGCGATTTCCAGCACAGGATTCCGTGCCAGATAAATTTAAAAAATGTATTGTTTATTTCGAAGACGAATATTTTAATTATCACCCAGGATTTAATCCTGTTGCGATGGTTAATGCAATAAAACAAAATCAAAAGGCAGGAAAAACCGTTCGTGGTGGTAGCACAATTACCCAACAAGTCATTCGATTGTCTAGAAAAAATCAAAAACGTACTTATTTCGAGAAAATAATCGAATTGGTCTTATCGACCAGATTGGAATTGCGTCATTCTAAAAATAAAATCATAGAATTATATGCTGCTCACGCACCTTTTGGAGGAAATGTAGTTGGTTTAGAAATGGCTTCTTGGCGTTATTTTGGCGTACAATCCAATCAATTATCTTGGGCTGAAACTGCAACTTTAGCGGTTTTACCAAATGCTCCGAGTTTAATTTATCCAGGGAAAAATCAAGAAAAATTAAAACGAAAACGGAATAATCTTTTATTAAAATTACAAAAAAATGGCATTATAGATTTACAAACTTACGAATTAGCTATTGATGAGCCATTGCCACAAAAACCTTATAATTTACCCGAAATCGCACCACATTTATTACAAAAAGTAGCAAAAAATCAAGAAGGAACTAGAGTAAAAACAACTGTTGAATTCGATTTGCAAAATCGAGTAAATCAAATTGCGAGATATTATTATAGTCAATACAAACAAAACGATGTTAACAATTTAGCGATTTTAGTAATCGATGTTCAAACCCGAAACGTAATGAGCTATGTTGGTAATTCGCCTACCGATTTGGACCATCAAAAAGATGTTGATATTATTAATGCACCAAGAAGCACAGGCAGTATTTTGAAACCATTGTTGTATGCATCAATGTTAGATGATGGAGAATTATTACCCAATACTTTGGTGGCGGATATTCCGACACAAATTTCTGGTTATACACCTCAAAATTTTAATTTGACTTTTGATGGAGCCGTTCCTGCGCATCGTGCATTGGCAAGATCGTTGAATATTCCGTCGGTTTTGATGTTGAAAGATTTTGGTGTAAACAAGTTTTATGAGACTTTAAAGCAATTCAAATTGCGAGATATAACTAAAAATCCAGATCATTATGGATTGTCATTAATTCTTGGCGGTGCAGAAAGTAACCTTTGGGATTTGTGCAGAACTTATGCTGGAATGTCATCGACGGTTAATTATTTTAATTCCAATAACGGAAAATACAGAACCAAAGAATTTGCCGAATTAAACTTTATTAATGATTTTAAGGCTGATTTTGGTGACAATTCAAATCAGAAAACTATTCTTGGATCAGGTTCTATTTGGCTGACTTACAATGCAATGCAAGAAGTAAATCGTCCAGAAGGAGATGAGGCTTGGCAGTTTTATGACAGTTCATTGAAAATTGCGTGGAAAACAGGAACAAGTTTTGGAAACCGAGATGCTTGGGCAATTGGCACCAATTCTCGATATGTTGTTGGCGTTTGGGTTGGCAATGCAACTGGCGAAGGACGACCAACATTGACAGGAGTTTCGAGTGCTGCACCAGTCTTGTTCGATATTTTTAATTTGACACCAAGACAAAAATGGTTTACAACACCAAATAAAGATTTAATCGAAGTTGATGTTTGCGAATTGAGTGGACATTTGGCGCAGACCGATTGCCCGAAAATCAAACAGTTGGTTCCATTGAAAGGGAAAAACACCTCGATTTGTGTGTATCATAAAACGGTACATTTAGATAAATTAGAACAATTTAGAGTCAATAGCAGTTGCGAAAATATCGAAAATATCGTGACCAAAAAATGGTTTGTTTTGCCGCCAGTTATGGAATGGTATTATAAAAACCAACATATTGATTATAAATCGTTGCCACCATTTAGAGACGATTGTTCAGGAACGCAAACCAAATCGATGGATTTTATTTATCCAAAAGCAAATTCTAAAATTTATTTAACTAAGAATTTCAATTCAGAAATTCAGCCAGTGATTTTGAAAGTTGCTCATTCGAATCGAGAAGTCAATTTGTTTTGGTATGTTGATAATTTATATAAAGGAACAACGAAAACTTTTCACGAAATGCCAATTAGTCCAAATACTGGATTTCATTATTTGACTGTTGTCGATGAGTTTGGCAATGAAATTAAAAGAAAAATTGAGGTCGTGAAAGAGTAAATCATAAATTATCTGAAGCAAACCATTCTGCAAACGAAGTTTCGGTTTCTTGTAATTTCAATGAAAAAAGATTTATGTTTTCGGGCAAACGCTTTTTTATTTTATTTGCAAAATCTACAACCATATTTTCACTAGTAGGCTGATAATCAACTAGAATCACGTGATGACCACGAGATTGCAATTCGTGTGCCAATTCTTTGTGAGGTGTCGTTTCATTAAAAACTGTAGCGTGATCAAAATTATCTACAATTTCTTCTTTAACAATTGTTTTTAAATCTGTAAAATCTATTACCATCCCGAATTTTACATTATTTCGATCAGTAATTGGTTTACCGATTACCGTTACCGAAAGTTTATAACTGTGACCGTGCACATTTTTGCATTTGCCGTCATATCCATAAAGTGCGTGACCTGTTTCGAAAGAAAATTGTTTTGTAATTCTAATTTTGCTCATTATAGTTTTTTAAGTGCAAATTTTATTATTGATTTTGTTCGAAAACTTGATTCTCATTAATTTTACTGGCTCGAACATTAATAACTTTATTTTCTTCTCCAATAACAAACGCTACAAATGAAATATTATTAGGATTAGCAATATTAGACGGAATTGACAGATTAAAATTTTTAGTAATCACTTGGTTTACAGTGAAGTCCTCAGAAATTGAATCGCCAAGAATATTGGTCAAACTGTTTCTTAAAACATGATTGTGTACATAATCTGGAATTGGATTGACAGCGTTATAAAAAGTTGTATAATTAAGTTGTCTGTAAATTAATTTGTCTTCTAATAAATAAACGACTAATCTAAGATTAGAATAATCGGCTTGTGCAAAATTAATTTTTACATCAAGATTTAGGTTTCTATTTTCAATTTTAGAATTCATTGCCAAACCAAGTCCAGAATTATTTCCAGTCAAATCAATTGCTTGGTTGACATTTGAAGTTTCAGGAAACGTCCATTTTGTAATTCGATTTAAACGAGAAACTGGTAATGGTAATGGTGATGCTGGCGCAATGTTTGGTAAAATTAAATTTTTTAATGGCGCAATTCCTTCAAAATTATAGGGATCAGGGCCATTATGAATTGCAACAATAACCGCTTTATCTGTTTGTTCAGCAACAAGGTCTATTGCGTGGGCAACTCTTGTGCAATTTCCACACCATGTTCCAGTATAGTCTTCTATAAGAACATGTTTCTTGAAATATCCAGAAACCGCAGGCGCAGATACACTTGTGTCAGCAAATTCTTTAATTATAACGGTCTCACTACAAGAGGTTAATACTAATAAAAAAAACGAAAAAAACGAATAAAGTGTGGTGTTTTTCATGGTTCTAAATTTTTGCATAGTTATTGATTACAAATTAACTAAAAAAAAGCATTATAATTCGCTTTATATTTTATTAATTTGTATAAATTATAATATTTGCTATGAAAAAATTATTTTTACTATTACTTTTTGTTAGTTTCAATTTATTTGCTCAGAAATCCTTGCCTGATTTAAACTTGAATTCTATTGATGGAAAACAAGTTTCGTTGAAAAATGATTTTTCTGAAAAAGACAAAATATACGTTTTTTCGTTTTGGGCAACTTGGTGTGGTCCATGCATTAATGAGTTAGACGAATTGAATGACTTACAATTAGATTGGAAAAAAGTAGTCAATTTTGAAATAATTGCAGTTTCTACAGACGATGCTCGTACTCAAAAACGTGTAAAACCTTTAGTAAATGGCAAAGGTTGGGATTATAAAATTTTACTAGACTTGAATCAAGACTTCAAAAGAGCGCTTTCGATAGCAAATATTCCTTACACAATTGTCGTAAAAAACAATCAGATTGTTCATATTCAGAATGGTTATGTTCCTGGAAATGAAATTGAATTGTTTGATAAATTGAAAACTTTATAATCGATGAAATTTAAAATTACGATTATCTTGATTTTTGTAACAGTTGCCTCAATTTCTCAAGAAAAAGGAAATTTTTTCGGTGGATTTGAGTCTAATTCTCAATGGTATCTTAATGATAATGGTTTGAAAGACGAATTTAATAATTCGACAATTCAGCCAGAAAATCCTTTGAGATCTAACAATTATTTGTTTTTGAATTATAAAAACAATAATTGGTCTGCTGGAATTCAAGGAGAATCATACCAAAAAGAAGCTCTTTTAAATTACAATCCTAGGTACGAAAAAACCAATATTGCAACTTATTTTGTGAATTACAAAAAAGATAAAATTGATATTACAGCAGGTTATTTTTATGAGCAATTTGGCAGTGGGTTGTTATACAGAAGTTGGGAAGATCGCGCTTTAGGAATTAATAATGCACTTCGTGGTGGAAGAATAATTTTTAAACCCACAAATTATTTGACTTTAAAATCTATTTATGGTAATCAAAGAACAGGATTTGAGGTTGCTAAAAGCACCATTTATGGCTCAGATTTAGAAGTTGGAATTTCTGAACTTTTAAAATTCGAAAAAACGGAACTTTCTCTTGGAATGACTTATGTTGGTAGAGATGAAAAAACTGATGTTGAAAACCCAAATTTCAAAGATTTAACAAATGGTTTTTCAGGACGATTTAGCATTGCGCATAACTCTTATTATTTATCTTCAGAATACAATTACAAGTCTAATGATGCAGTTATTCAATCTGAAGGTCAAATAGATAATCGCTTTATAAAACCTGGAAATGCATTGTTAATAAATACTGGTTTTTCTAAAAAAGGATTTGGTATTGATGCAACTTTTCGACGTTTAGAAAACATGAGTTTTTTCTCAGAACGTTCTGCCAAAGGCAATACTTTTAATGACAGAATTATGAATTTTATTCCGAGTTTGACCAAGCAACAACATCTTAATTTAGCAAATATATATGTCTATCAAGCGCAGCCAAACGTTTTTCTAGAAGATGAATCTAAAGTAAAAGCAGGAGAAATTGGTGGACAAATAGATGTTTTTTATGACATTAAAAAAGAAACAATTTTGGGTGGAAAAAACGGAATGAAAGTAGCCGTAAATTTTTCTAACTGGAATGCTTTAGGTGGAAAATTTTATATTTATAATCCTCAAAATTATGAAACCGATTTTCTAGGTTTCGGAAAACGTTATTACACGGATTATAACCTAGAAGTGACCAAAAAATGGAACAATAAATTGCAATTCGTATTTAGTTACATCAATCAATATTACAATCGAAAATTAATAGAAGATGCTTCTGGAGAAGTAAAAACCTCTATTTTAGGAGTCGAGGCAACCTATAAATTATCTTCAAAAAAATCTATTAGAGTTGTAGCAGAACATTTATGGGCTGATTACGATAAAAAAAATTGGGCAGGATTAACAACCGAATTCAATTTAAATTCAAAAACATCTTTTTATATATCTGATTTGTATAATTATGGCAACGATTTAGATTATTATCAAAATCACTACTACAATATTGGTGGAGCTTATCGTCAAAAATCAACTAGAATTGCATTAAATTTCGGTCGACAACGTGGTGGTTTGGTTTGTGTTGGTGGAGTTTGCAGAAATGTGCCAACAAGTAGCGGATTATCATTATCTTTGAATACTAGTTTTTAAAAACATGAAAAAATCAATCCTCTTATTTTATTTATTTATAATTGCTTTATTCACAATAATTATATCGTGTAATAAAGATGAGCAAGAGTATGAAACCATTTCAAAAACTTCTCCAGTCAAAGCAGATTTGGCATTAGTTCCTTATCAAAAATTAACAGATTATAATTTTTTTGATGGAGAAATCAAAAATCTAAGTCCAGTTTATGGTTTGATACCATATCAACCAACAAGCGAACTTTTTTCAGATTATGCTCAAAAAAAACGATTTGTTTGGTTACCAAAAAACACAAAAGCAACTTATCAAGGCGATTCAAAAATTTTGGATTTGCCAATTGGAGCTGTTTTAGTTAAGAATTTTTATTATACAAAATTACAACCATCAAATACAACAAAAATCATCGAAACCAGAGTCATGATTAAAAAAGAAACAGGTTGGATTTTTGCAGAATATATTTGGAATGATAATCAAACCGAAGCTTTTTTACAAACACAAAGTACATCAACCAATTTGTCTTTTTTAGACGATAATAATAGTGTTAAAAATATAGTTTATAAAACTCCAGCTGCGATTGATTGTGTAAAATGTCACGGAACAATTTCTGGAGATAAAAATCCAATTGGAATAAAACCGCAAAATTTGAACAGTAATTTTAGCTATGCTGATGGTTTAAAAAATCAGTTGTCGAAATTAATTGAATTCGGATATCTTACAAATAATTTACCAAATAATATAATTTCTGTTGTTGATTCCAAAGATATTTCAAAACCTTTAGAATTAAGAGTTAGGTCTTATTTTGATATTAATTGTGCGCATTGTCATAACGATAATGGAGATGCAAATCATTATGGATTAAATTTTGAATTCGAAAAAACTTCAAATATAGAAAATATGGGCGTTGGTCTTCAAGCAGAACATTATGTTGCAGGATTTAATGGTCGAATTATTGCCAGTGGAAATGTAGCGCAATCAATATTGTATTATCGAATGAATACAGAGACCGATATTAATTTTAGAATGCCTCAAATTGGTAGAACCATCAAAGATGAAAAAAGTGTACAACTTGTTTCAGATTGGATAAATTCACTTTAAAATACTTAAAAATTTACCATATAAAAAAAACTCCAAAACTATTATGTGCTTGGAGTTTTTTTAATATTTTTTTTTTGTTTAAAAGATTATTGTTTGATGAATTTCAATGTCGATAAATTTCCTTCATCATTATCAAATTTTATGACATAAATACCAGACATTAAAATTGAAACATTAATAGATTGTATACCATAATTTAATTTAGAAACAAAAACTGATTTACCGTTTATGTCAAATATTGAAATATTTGTTGGTTTTAAAACATCAAGTTCTAATTGTGAATCGACCAATGTAGATTTTACAATTACTCCATATTTTTGAAGTTGACCGACATCGTTAATTGATAAGTTTGGATCAAAACGATAAGTCAAATTGATTTCATTTCCAAAAGTTACTCCTGTACTTGTTACTTGAAAAAATTTAAAAACATAATCTTTTGGATAAACGCCAGAACCAGCATTTGTATTCAAAAAATGATCGAAATTTCCATTAGATTGATTTGGTGCAAGTTCGACTGGAGCACTTGGATAAATTGTTTCCGCTTCGACAGATGATAAACATTCATTTCCGAAACATAATTCAAATCCTGTTCCATTATTATTCAATAACGATACACAACTCAATCGAACTTTGGTTGAAGTTCCTGAAATATTTTTAACAAAAAAACCTAACTCAGATGCTGGATAAATGGCTGTGTTAAAAGCCAAAACTTGTCCATCAGTTATTGGTGTTAAATCATGTTTAGTTAAAGTAATTTGAGAATGACTAAAACAAATTGAAAAAATTACTAATAATATACTATAGTTTTTCATAACTTAATTTAAAAAAACAGGAAGATAATTTTACTTATCCTCCTGTATGTTTATTTATTCTAATATAATTTTTTGTGTTTGACTTGTTGTTCCATCATTTATTTTTGCAAAATAAACTCCTTTTTGCAAACCTGATAGATTCAATTGTGTATCCTTATTTACCTCGTTTGCCGTTAATACAGTTTTACCTAAAACATCTGTAAAAACAATTGATACTGGGTTTATTGTTTCTATTTTAACAATTCCAGTAGAAGGATTTGGGTATAATTTTACTTTTGATATTGCCGATACAAAAGTTGAATTTGCCAAAGGATTCGAAGCAACCGCTGCTTGCATTATTGTTTTATTAGATGCTTTTTGCATAAAAACAATTACTTTAAGATCGCTTAACTCTTCAATAAACAATCCATCAAGATTGGCTTGCAACGTTGTAGAAACTGGAATGCCATCAACAAGGTTTAATGTTGTTCCTGAAGCATCAGGCAACATTTTCATAAATACATTTTTAAACGATGTTTCACCATTCGAAGCAGCATTTCCTGTTGTTACTTTTTCTACAACCGCAACATATAATTTATATTCTCCTGTTACAAATGGCGTAGCACTTACATCAACTGAAATATTGTTTCCAACCAATGTTTGTGTCGCACTTAGATTTATATATGCAGGTTTTAATGCTGATGAATTTAAATTAGATTGTAAAATTGCTAAATCGAAGTCAGTTCCTGGCTTTGCATCAATTAACAAAGTAGGAGCTGCATTAATGCCATAATATTGCACTCGAGTACCTATTTCTGGCGTATAATATGGATCACCAATGCCTGGCCAGTTAACTTGATAACTAATTAGTGCGAAGTTATCTTTGTTTGTGCCAGTATTATAAAAAGGACCAAAATAGTTAGTATTAAAAGATGCACATGGAGGACAAGTTGCACTAGAAAATTTTTCGTACAGCGGAAAACGAGTTGTTGCTTGGCTTGCAGTAGTAACTTGTTTTATTAATTGATCGTTTGTTATTTCGGCATCAACCGACCCTCCATTAATATTAGAAACCCAAACTTTTAAAGAATATTCTCCAGTTGTTGCAACCCATTGATTAGCATGATTATATGCATATGAAGCACCAGAAGCCAAATTCAATCCAGTCAAAGACTGAGTGTATATAGTTCCAGTACCTATTTGCCAATTTAAATCCAAAGTATTTAAGGTTGTTGTTCCGTTGTTTTTAAAGTTACCGATAATTGGCAAAGTTCCATTCAAAACAATTGGATTCATTGTAATTGAACTTAATTCAACATCATCAGCAGGAATTCGATCAATAACAACTTCGTCAATAAAAATATTATTACCATAAGCTCCTGTTCCTAAAAAATAAATATAACCTGCTCCAGTTGTTCCAGTTGGAACATTAAATGAGTAAGAGTACCAACCATTATTATCCACAATTGGAGCTAAAGATATAGACCTATTAACAGTACCTAGCAAGGTTCCTCCTGCGGTTGCGGTTGTGTTAAAATATACTTGTATTTTGTCTGCATCAGAAGGATAACCATCATCTCTATACATTTTAAATTTTACGCGATTGTTCGCTCCATCAAAAGTTATTACTGGAGAAGTTAATCTTGCAGTTGCCCCGAGTGCCAAATCAAAAGAATTAAATCGAGCCATTCCAGCACCCTCGAAATTGGCACAAGCTGGCGCAGTTCCTACTGTTCGTCTTGCCCATCCTGTTGCACTTGTTGTCCAGCCTAAAACTGTGTTAAAATTCTGAGAAGCCAAGACTTGAGCCTCACAAAGTGACGAAAATAGCATTAAAGCTAATAATAAAATAATTTTTTTCATAATTTTGGTTTTTTATTTTTAATATTTAACAATAGTACAAATTTATTTACAATTAATTCATTTACAAATGTTAAAATTTGACTTCAACTGTTTGATTTTTAACGTTTAAATTTTTAAACGTACTTATTTGTGTTTTAAGAATTTTTAAAAGCTAAACAAAATCACTATATTTGCCAATAATCGGGGGATTAGCTCATTTGGCTAGAGCGCTTGCCTGGCAGGCAAGAGGTGGTCGGTTCGAATCCGATATTCTCCACAAAAAAACGCATCAGTTTCGACTGATGCGTTTTTTATAAAGAAGATATATTTTATTTATCGTCAGAAATATAAGTTTTATTTCCGTTTGAATTGATGTAATATCTACCACCACGAGGACCAGTATATACTTTTTTACCGTTGTATTCTCCTGTTACTTTATCAGCTGTTTTTGGAGCTTTCTCATTCGATTCTTTTTCTTTGACAACTTTTTTAGTTTCTTTTTTTGCAGGAGTTGTTGTTGCTTTTGCATCAGCATCTTTTTCAGCTTTTTTGGCATCTCTTTTTGCTTTTGCTTCTGCTTTTTTCACATCTTTATTAATATCTGTTGTCGATGTTGTTGTTACTTTAGCCTCTTTTTCGGCTTTTTTGGCGTCTCTTTTTGCTTTGGCTTCTGCTTTTTTCGCTTCTTTATCAGCATCTGTGCTCGAACCTGATTTTGCTGCAACTTTTTCAGCTTTTTTTGCGTCACGTTTTGCTTTTGCCTCAGCTTTTTTTGCTTCTTTGTCTGAATCAGTTGCAGTAGTTTTTACTTTAGCCTCTTTCTCCGCTTTTTTGGCATCTCTTTTAGCTTTGGCTTCTGCTTTCTTGGCGTCGGCATCGGCTTTTTTGGCAGCGGCATCATTGTTTTTTGGAGCTTTCGATTTATCTACTTTCTCAGTTTTTGATTTCGATTTTTTTGGTTTTGTTGCTGTTTCTTGTGCATAAAAACTATTTGAGAATGCAAATAAGAAACACAATAATAATAACTTTTTCATAATTTGATTTTTTTGTAGATTTAGAATTAATAAATAAAAGTAATAATAATGACAAAAACAAAACTATTTTTTAACAAAAAATTTAAAAACATCGACAAAACACTAGAAAAACGCCCTCAATTGTATGTTTCCTGTATGTATTGTTTGATTTAATTCACTTTTTCGTCCTTGATAATTAATATTTAAATCTAAATATTGTGTCAAATTTTTTTGCAGTAGCAACCTCCAAGTCAAATTTCGTCCTGATTGCAATCCTTCGAGCATTTGAAAAGCCACAGGAGACAACTCATCGCCAATAAAATTATTGTTTATCAAAGAAAATTCACCATTTGATGTAAATTTTTTGTCATTAGAATAATTAAATGATATTCCGAATTTGGTTTGTTTTAAAGTTTCGAGATCGCCAATCGTATTTTTCTTATTTTGGTATTCATAGAAAACATCTAAACTCGCATTTGGATTGAATAAATACGAAATTTTAGGTGCCAATAACTGACTGAAAATCTCAAAATTTCGACTGGAATAATTCTCAGATTTTGTTTCAGTTTTAATAGATTTTAAATCCAAATCAAACAACCAAGTTTTCTGAATTAAATGAGAATATTGCAATTCTTGTGAAGCATTTTTATTTTCTAATGCGCCGACTGACAGCAAGTTTTTCGCCTTATTGTTCACGTAAGTGTGGGTTACAGAATGTTTTTGTTTGCCTCGATTGTATGCCAAACTATTTCTAAAATTGGCATTCAAACCCAACAAATCATCTGATTCTTTGAATGGATTCAAATCAAAATTATCAGTCTTTCTAAATATTTTTCGATCTATAGAGTAAGAAGTTTGGTTATAGAAATAAGATAATAATTTCTTGAATCCTTTTTGGTTTTGCCAATTATTTGGATTCAAAATAAGGTTTTGCGAAAACTTGTTTTGATGTGTTTTTATAAAAATTTGATTGGGCAAAAACACCCGAACATATTTAGCTTGATCCTTGAATGGTGCAATTTCAAATTCTTGCAATTCTTGAATTCCATTGGCGTTGTAATCATTCCAAGTATAAACCCCAAGAGTTGGTGCAACTTCTAAATAAGTAAATTCTTGTTGTGCAATTGTGCCAGAAACGGTTTCGAAGCTTGTTGTAGATTGAACAATATCTTTAAAAAATCGGTCGTTGTACAACAACCTTGAATTTAAAGAATTTTGTTTTGGAATTAATGGATTTTCGAATTTTAAAGTTCTATAATTCACAAAAATTGATAATTCAGATTTTTCGGTTTTAATTAATTTAGATTTCAAATAAAACGAATTCGAGTTGTTTACTCTGCGCAAAAAATTGTTTTGCAAACTGTCGTTAATTCTGTTTAAATAACCTAATTCTAAAAAAACTTTGGTCGAATCGCCACGTCCAACAAAAATTCCATATTCTGAAAATCGCTGACTTAAATTTGACAATAAGTTGTTTGATTTTAGTTTTTCTGAATTGTCCTCAAGTCTAAAATTGCCACCAATCCAATTTTTATTGATATTAACTTTAGCTTGTGTTTGGTTTCTTACGAATCTTGTTGTTGAATAATTTCCATCACTTTTTAGAAAACTACCTTGATTCTGAATAGTAAGTTTTTCGAATTTGAATAAACCATTTAAAATATGTCTGTTTCCGTTAAAACTATCAGAAAAGTTGAGATTTTCTATTTGATAAGTTAATTTTCCTGCATTTGGCAATTCGAAATTCAAACCTGAAACAAAGTAACTTTGGTTTCCTGAAAAAGTTGTTAGATTCCAATCACGATTGAATTCGATTGTAAAAAGTCTTTCGATTGTTGAATACGTTTTTTGAATAAATTGATAATTTGTAAAAGCATCGACATTCCATTTTTTCGAAAAAAGCCTTTGTTTTAAGTTTAATCTAGCAGACAAACCTTGATTTTCGCTGTCATCAAGTGAAGAAAAAGTGTTTTTGTCATTGTTGCTTATTCCAAATTCTAAATCTAAATTGGTTTTTTCTGATGGATTGTATTTTCCTAAAAAAGTTGCAATCTGAATTTTTGTAGGCGCAACAAGTTTTACAATTGGCTCATAATTTCCTTGTAAAACTCCAGCAATTGGCGCAACATATTGATAAATTTTTCCGATTGCATTGTTGTTCGATAAAATGTAATTTCCTGCATTATTGCCAACTAAACTAAATTTTACGTTGTATAAAATATCGGTTTCTAAGTTTGAAAATTCGAAATAAGAAATTCCAGCAACTTCGATTTTTTTATATAATATTTTGTTTGTAGAAAACGAATCTAAAAAAGCAGATTGTGAATTCATTAAACTCTGATTATCTCCAGCTTTTTTAAGAATATCAACTTGATTTTCCGATAAGTTTTGTTGTAAAGATTGGTCTTTCAAATCATTTTCTGAATATAAATAACCACTAATCGACCAGTTTTTTTGTTCGTGACTTGCTCCTGTATAAGATACAAAACGGGTGTAATTTTGATCTGTGTATTGATATTCGATTGCGATTCGCATTTCTGAAGTTATTGCAAATAGAGACGTAAATTTTATTTCGCCAGCATTGTAATCTATAATATAATCGTTGTTGTCGCCACGTTTCAACAAAATTCCGTTTACATAAACACTTTCGGATTCTGGAATAACAATAATGTACAATTCACCATTTTGACCACGCAATTTATATGGACCTTGATTGCCTTCTTGACCCACAAAATTGCTTTTGGCATACTGACCACGAACCAATGCAGCCGATGCAAAAACATTTGTTTTCTTTTCGGGTTTCCCAAAATTGACATTTGCAAATAGACCTTGCACTTTTTTGTTGAAATTCAAAAATTTAGATTTCCTGTTTTCTAAGAATAAATCTCCAGCTCGAATATTCCAATTATTAGACATTAATTCTATAAATATTTGATCAAATTCAGTTAGTTTTTGAGAATAACCACCATTTCGAAGTGGCAAATTGCTGTCTTGAATAGAACCTTTAATGCTTAATTTGTCTGATAATTTTCCAGTTATTTGCAAATCTAAATTCGAGTTGACCACCGAGTTTTGATTGTTGCCAACCGTTATGCCACGAGTAATGCTACCAGAAGTATTTAAACCGTCAAATGGAATTGTTTTTGGAGTAATGTCATTTTCTATTTTGTACAGATTTGTTTGATTTGAATCGTTATTAACCAGTCGATTACTGTCGTAAATGCTGTATTCTTTAGTTAAATAATCTGGAAATTTTTGATATTCTATCAAAATAGAATCAGTAACTTTTTGATAATTTTTATTGAAAATTAAAATCGCTTTCGAGAAATTAATTTGATAATATGTACTATCAATTTTAGTTTTATTTGAGTCAAATATTTTAAAATTATTATTGTCAATACTGACTTTTTCTAATCGAATAGTGTCTTTTGTAAAAATAATTTTTCTTGAAATGATAGACGAGTTGATTTGCTGTGCTTGAATGCCAGTGCAAAAACTTATCAAAATCAATAAAAATATATTTTTAAGCATATTGGTTTAAAATCTCTACCAAAGTTTAGTTTTTGAAAAAGAGTATTTAAATAACGTAATGTTTACAAAAGTAGTGGGTAGTGTTCGAAAAAGTGTGTAAAATATGATTATAATTTTTATCAAAGTTAGTAATTTATTTTAATATTTATATTTTGTTTTTAAAAGATGTA
>JAYTMQ010000122.1:0-13128 GCA_043728355.1 Bacteroidota bacterium | reverse complement strand
TGAGGTAATTGCGCATCGTAAAGACGTTTTACTAGAAGATATCGAAATTTTCAAAAATTATTTGGTGGTCGAAGAACGAGAAAATGGTTTGTGTAAAATAAAAATCATGCCATGGAATAGGGAAGAAGCCTATTATTTGCCTTTCGAATCAGAAACTTATTCTGCTTTTTCTGGCTCAAATCCAGATTTCGATACTGATATTTTGCGTTATTCTTATCAATCTTTGGCAACACCCAATTCGGTTATCGATTTTAACATGAAAACCAAAGTCAAAGAAATCAAGAAAGAACAGCAAGTTTTGGGCGGTAAATTTGATAAAAATGATTACAAAGAAGAGCGGGTTTGGGCAACTGCCAATGATGGAATAAAAGTACCAATCTCATTAGTTTACAAGAAAAATTTACAAAAAAACGCAACCAATCCGTTATTGCAATACGCCTACGGAAGTTATGGATATTCAATGGATTGTAGTTTTTCTTCAACTAGATTATCGTTGCTTGATCGAGGTTTTATATTCGCCATAGCACACATTCGCGGAGGCGAAGATTTAGGAAGAAATTGGTACGAAACCGGAAAATTATTAACCAAAAAAAACACTTTTACAGATTTTATAGATTGTTCTAAATTCTTAATTCAAGAAAAATATACATCATCAAAAAATTTGTATGCAGAAGGTGGATCAGCTGGCGGATTATTAATGGGCGCAATTGCCAATATGAATCCAGAATTATACAATGGAATCATTGCACAAGTAGCTTTTGTTGATGTAGTTACAACCATGTTAGACGATTCAATTCCGTTAACAACTGGAGAATACGATGAATGGGGCAATCCAAACAAAAAAGAATTTTATGATTATATGTTGTCCTATTCTCCTTATGATAATGTAAAATCTCAAAATTATCCAAATATGTATATTTCAACTGGTTTGCATGATTCGCAAGTACAGTACTGGGAACCAGCCAAATGGGTTGCGAAATTACGAACTTTAAAAACCGACAACAACCAACTTTTTTTAGATACCAATATGGATGCTGGTCACGGTGGTGCATCTGGAAGATTCGAAGCCTTGAAAGAATTAGCCAAAGAATTTGCTTTTCTATTTGATTTAGAAAATATAACAAAATAATCGAAAAAAATAGACTATTTTTGTACTTTGATATAAAAAATGAAACACGAATTCGGAACTTATAATTCGATATTAGAATTAATAGGTGATACACCTTTGATAAAGTTAAATAGGATAAGTAAAAATTTAAAAGGAAATTTTTACGCTAAAGTAGAAGCAATAAATCCTGGACATTCGTCTAAAGATAGAATTGCACTATATATTATTGAAGAAGCTGAGAAAAAAGGATTACTAAAACCTGGTTATACAATCATTGAAACGACTTCGGGTAATACTGGTTTTAGTTTGGCTATGATCAGTATTATTAAAGGATATAAATGTATTTTGTCTGTTAGCGATAAGTCATCATCAGACAAATTTGATATGTTAAAAAGTATGGGTGCAAAAGTTTATGTTTGCCCATCTAAAGTTGCCGCTGACGATCCAAGAAGTTATTACGAAGTTGCAAAAAGACTTCATGCAGAAACGCCAAATTCAATTTATATTAATCAATACTTTAATCAGTTAAATATTGATGCGCATTACTACAATACAGGAAAAGAAATTTGGGATCAAACCAATGGCAAAGTCACTCATGTAGTTGTTTGTAGCGGCACTGGAGGAACTATATCTGGTATTGGAAAATATTTAAAAGAAAAAAATTCACAAATAAGAGTTCTTGGTGTTGATGCTTTTGGATCGGTATTAAAAAAATACCACGAAACTGGAATTTTTGATGAAAAAGAAATCTATTCAAATAGAATTGAAGGATTAGGAAAAAATTTAATTCCGAGTGCTACTAATTTTGATGTAATAGATAAATTTGTAAAAGTTACTGATAAAGAAAGTGCTTTAACAGCAAGAGAAATTTCAAAATCCGAAGGAATTTTTGTTGGTTATACCTCTGGAGCAGCTTTTCAAGCTGTTAAACAATATGCAAAAATGGGTGAGTTTGATGATAATAGCAATGTTGTTGTTATTTTTCCGGATCATGGCTCACGATATATGAGTAAAATTTATTCTGATGAATGGATGAACATTCAAGGTTTTTTTGACAATGTTGATGAAGAAGATCAAAAAATAGAATTTATTTAAAAAAACTAGACTCAAAATTATCTTCTGTGTTTCCAACGTTTGTGTGTCCATAAATAAAACTCAGGAGCATCATAAATTTGTTTTTCTACCAAATTCAAGAATTTATCGGTTATTTGATAATCAGGAACACTTTTGGCATCGTCAGATAGAATCTCAAAAGTTCCTTGGTAATAGCCACGTTTAATTTTTCTGGTTTTTATAAAAATAACATTCATATCATACTTTTTTGCTAACATTTCTGCACCTGTATGAATATTAGTCTCGATTCCCATAAATTTTCTCCAATAATGTGTTACTGATAATCTTGGTGCTTGATCACTAGCAAAACCATAAGAACTTAAAATATTATTTTTATAATTATCTTCAATTGTAGCTATAGTTTCTTTTGTAGAAATTAAATAGGCTTTAAATTTAGATCGTATATCAATTACTAATTTATCAAAGTAAGGATTGTTTAATTTTTTATAAATGGCAAATCCTTTAAAAGTCATTTGGTGGTTTAATGAAATAACCCATTCATAGCTTGCATAGTGTGCAATCATTACAGCCATACTTTTTTGTTTAGCTTCACATTCTTTGTAAACTTCTAAATTCGAATAAGTATAACGTTTATTGATTTCTTCTTTAGAAATAGTCATTGTTTTTATCATTTCAAGAAACATATCGCTCATGTGTTGAAAAGATTTTTTTTCGATATTTAATCTTTCTTTTTTTGATAAATGGGGTAGTGCTAATTCAATATTATCTCGAACAGTTTTTTTTCTATAACCAATAATGTAGTAAATAATAAAAAACACAAAGTCAGATAAAATGTATAACATCCTAAAAGGCAACATTGAAATACACCATAAAATTGGGTAAACTAATAAAAAAACTAAATAACGCATTTTTTAAAATTTTTAGCAAAGATAAATTATAAATATGATAATATTTTAAGATTTATAGTTAGATTAATCATAAAAAAACCGATAAATATTATCGGTTTTTTTTTAAATTAATCAATTTAATGAGTCACTTTTTGTAATTCTTCTGGTTTATGTTCATGTTTAAATAAAACTGCAAAAGCAATTGCAATTATTAAAGCATAACCTGCAAATGAAAGCCAAATATTATGCCAATCTCTAACTCCGTCAGTATTCGTAAAAAATGAATCAATAATACGACCACTAATTTTTGCCCCAAAATAAGCTCCAAAACCATTAGACATCATCATAAATAAACCTTGGGCAGATGATCTCATTTTAGAATCGGTTGTGGTTTCTATGAATAAAGAACCCGAAATATTGAAAAAATCAAATGCCATTCCGTAAACAACACAAGACATAATTATCATCCATAATCCACCTTCTGGGTCGCCATAAGCAAACAATCCGAAACGCAAAACCCACGCTAACATTGAAATTAACATTACTTGCTTTATTCCGAATCGTTTCAAGAAAAATGGAATTGCTAAAATAAATAAGGTTTCTGATATTTGAGAAATCGACATTATAATTGTTGAATATTTTACAACAAATGAATCTGCATACTCAGGAACTTTTGCAAATTCAGATAAATAAGTGTCTCCATACATATTAGTTAATTGTAAAGCACCACCAAGAAACATTGAAAATATAAAAAATAATGCCATTTTGTAAGTTCCAAATAATTTAAAAGCATTCAAACCAAACTTTTCTGTGAAAGAAGCATTTTCAGAAATTAATTTCTGAGGTTCACATTTTGGCAATGTAAACGAGTAAATTCCTAATATAACAGCCGAAATTGCTGCGATATAAAACATATTTGCAGAAGCTTTATTTCCTGATAAATTGGTCAGCCACATTGCAGCAATAAAACCAATTGTTCCCCAAACTCTAATAGGTGGAAATACTTTTACAACATCATAATTGTTATTTTTTAAAATCGTGTAAGCAACCGAATTTGATAATGAAATAGTTGGCATATAACACATCATTGATGCGAAAATAACCCAATAAAAAGTTGTTGGATTGTCAACTATCGGAATGTAACAAAGTGCTAATCCACCAAGAATATGCAGTATGCCATAAAGTCTTTCTGCATTTATAAATTTATCGGCAATTATTCCAGTAATGGCTGGCATAATTATAGAAGATATTCCTAATGTAGAAAAAATTGCTCCAAATTCGGCTCCGCTCCATTGTTTGGTTCCAAACCAATAATTCCCGATTGTTATTAGCCAAGCTCCCCAAACAAAAAATTGGAGAAAACTCATAATTGTTAATTTTAATTTAATAGTCATTTAATATTAATGTAATAGTTAGTTAAGATTGTAAAACTAACAATAAAATTAAATTACAGCCTAATTATTATAAAATATTATTGACCAAACCTAAAACTTTTTCGAATTGTTGTTCACGAGTCAAGTTTGAATTGTCAATTTCGATGGCATCAATTGCTTTTACAAGTGGCGAATCGTCTCGATGCGTGTCAATATAGTCACGTTCTTTAACGTTTTTTAAGATTTCTTCGAAAGTAACTTTGTCGCCTTTAGAGGTCAATTCATCAAATCGTCTTTGCGCTTTGACTTCTAGGCTTGCATTCATAAAAATTTTGAGTTCGGCCTCAGGAAAAACTACTGTTCCAATGTCACGACCGTCCATTACAATTGCTTTATTTTTGCCCATTTGTTGCTGTTGCTCGACCAATTTGGCTCGAACTTCAGAAACTTCGGCAATTTTAGATACAAACCCAGATACTTCAAGCGTTCGGATTTCGGTTTCTACGTTTTTATCATTCAAATACATTTCTGCAAATCCTAATTTTTGATTAAATTGAAATGATAATTTTATAGATGGAATGCTTTTTATTAAAGCTTGTTTGTTAAAAAAATCGTTGGAAATAAATTTATTTTGCAATGCAAATAGGGTCACAGCACGGTACATTGCGCCAGTATCTACAAAAACATAGCCTAAATGTTTGGCTAATTGTTTAGCCAAAGTGCTTTTGCCAGTTGATGAAAATCCGTCGATTGCAATTGTAATTTTTTTCAAGATTTTTTTTGTTTAATATTTTTGACTTTTTATTTCAAAAAAATGAATTTTATTAATCATCATTTAAGTTAATTGTCATTCCAAACAAACTATTATTTGCAGCTAATGTGTATCTTGAATAAGAATAATTAAATTTTAAGTTATTGACTTTCAGTCCGAAACCTACAGAAATTCCTGAAAAATTTCTTTGTTCAAGAATACTTAATTCTTCGGCTCGTCTAAAATTGTAACCCAATCTTAAATTAAAACTTTTCTGAGGAAAAAATTCAACACCAAGAATTGTATGTCGTAAAACATTATTCAAAATCGAAACTTTCTCTGGTTCAGAATCGCCCTCGATACTTGCAACTGCTCTATTTGGATTTTCGAATGCTACTTTCCATTGTTGCAAATTTTCGAATGTCAAATGCCAACGAACCGGAACGTTTTGAACTTGTTGAGAAATACCAATCATTATTTCGGTTGGTAATTGTTCTTTATTTCCAGAATAGGTTTTAAATTGCGTTCCTAGATTTCTGATTGCAAACGCCCAATTTATATCGTTATTTTCGTCTTTGTAGATAAATCCTAAATCTAATGCGCCGCCAAATGATGTGTAGTTTTCTAATGACGAACTTATTAATTTGGCATTTGTGCCAACATAAAAATCGGTATTTGGAATGTTATAACCATAACCAAAATTTAATGCTGCTTCTTGACCTGTAAAAGTATCAGTTGCTCTTCCGAACTCATTGTAACCATCAAAATTTCCATAATTTATATAGGTTGCACCTGCAAAAAAAGTTTGAACGTGACGGTCAAAGGTATACGCATAAGCAATTGTACCATATTTTACTTCTCCAAAATAATTGCCATAATTTACAGACAACTTATTGTCCATCAATTCGTTAATTGTTGCTGGATTGTATTGTGCTTGATTAACATCTTCATCATAAAAAGTAATGATTTTTCCGCCCAAAGCTGCTTGTCGTGGCGAATTGACTAAATTCAAAAATTGATATACAGATTGTCCACCAATTTGCCCAATACTTATTGAACTAATTGTAATAAAAAGACCTATAATTTGTTTTTTGAACATAGGGAAATTTGATTCTAACTGATAACGTTAAATTTTATAAAAAATTATTGAGTAAAAAATTTATTTTTACAATATTTAAAATTTATAATTCTTTAGCGTTCTTAACTTTCTCATTAATAACAGCGTAATCCAAAACTTCAGACATTTCTTTTACATAATGAAAAGTCAAACCTTCTAGATATTCTGGCTTTATTTCATCGATATCGCGTTTGTTTTCGGCACACATTATTATTTCTTTAATATTGGCTCTTTTTGCAGCCAATACTTTTTCTTTTATTCCTCCAACAGGCAACACTTTTCCACGCAAAGTGATTTCTCCAGTCATGGCAATGTTTTTCTTGACACGTCTTTGCGTTAATAATGAATAAAGTGATGTCAACATTGCAATTCCAGCACTTGGTCCATCTTTTGGAGTTGCACCTTCTGGAATATGAATATGTATGTTATATTTTGGCAAAATCTCTGGATTTAGTCCGAGTAAGCTTGCATTTGCTTTAATATATTCTAAAGCAATTGTAGCCGATTCTTTCATTACCGTTCCAAGATTTCCTGTAATAGTCATTGCGCCTTTTCCTGGAGAAATCAAAGATTCTATAAATAAAATATCGCCACCAACTGATGTCCAAGCTAGACCAGTAACAACACCAGCGACCTCATTATTTTCTGACTTATCACGCTCTAATCGTGCTGCACCAAGTACTTCAAGAATATCTTTTTCTTCAACTTTTTTGTTGTATTCTTCTTCCATCGCTACAGATTTTGCAGCATTTCGAATCATTTGTGCAATTTTTGTTTCTAGTCCACGAACGCCAGATTCACGTGTGTAACCCGTAACAATTTTTTCTAATTGTTTTTTGCCTATGACTAAATCTTTTGCAGTTAATCCGTGTTCTTTAAGTTGTTTTGGAATTAAATGTTGCTTTGCAATTTCGACTTTCTCCTCAATTGTGTAACCTGACATTGTAATCACTTCCATTCTATCTTTTAATGCAGGTTGAATATTTGCCATATTATTAGATGTGGCAATAAACATTACTTTAGACAAATCGAATCCAACTTCTAAGAAATTATCATAAAATTCTTTATTTTGCTCAGGATCAAGAACTTCTAACAAAGCCGATGATGGATCACCGTGGTTGCTGTTTGACAATTTATCTATTTCATCTAAAACAAATACAGGATTGGCAGTTTTTGCTTTCTTCAAACTTTGTATAATTCTTCCTGGCATAGAACCAATATAAGTTTTTCGGTGACCACGAATTTCGGCTTCATCACGCAAACCTCCAAGCGAAATTCTAACATATTCTCGACCTAAAGCTTCTGCAACCGATTTACCGATTGACGTTTTTCCAACTCCTGGAGGACCAGTTAAACATAAAATTGGCGATTTCATATCGTTTCGCAATTTTAGAACTGCCAAGTGTTCTATCATTCTTTTTTTAACATCGTCTAATCCAAAATGATCTCGGTCTAGAATTTTTTGCGCTCTTTTTAAGTCAAAATTATCTTTCGAAAACTCATTCCAAGGCAATTCTAAAAATAATTCTAAATAATTTCGTTGAATGCCAAAATCAGGTGCTTGCGGATTCATTCTTTGCATTTTCGACAATTCTTTATCAAAATGTTGACCTGTTTTTTCGTCCCATAACTTAAGAGAAGCTTTGGTTTTCATTTCAGATATTTCTTGTTCTGATGTGGCGCCACCTAATTCTTCTTGAATGGTTTTTATTTGCTGATTCAAGAAATATTCACGCTGTTGTTGGTCTAAATCGAATCGAACTTTAGATTGAATATCATTTTTTAATTCAAGTTTTTGCAACTCGACATTCATAAAGCGCAAAGTTTCTAAAGCTCGTTCTTTAAGAATATTCATCGACAATAAAGCTTGTTTGTCTTTAACTTCAAGATTCATATTTGACGATACAAAGTTGATTAAAAACGGTTTGCTTTCAATATTTTTAATTGCAAATGTTGCTTCGGTTGGAATATTCGGAGAAATATTTATAATATTAATTGCTAAATCTTTTAAAGATTCTACAATAGTATTGAATTCGGTATCAATTTTGCTTGGTCTTTTTTCTTGAACTTCTTTTACAGTTGCAATTAAATAAGGGTTTTCTTGAATGCATTCGTTGATTTCAAATCTTTTTGTTCCTTGTAGTATAACGGTTACATTTCCGTCAGGCATTTTCAAAACGCGCAAAATTCTGGCAACAGTTCCAATTTTATGTACGTCATTAAATGATGGATCTTCGTCGGTTTCATTAATTTGTGCAACAACACCAATTAATTTTCCAGCAGCTTGTGCATCATTTATTAACTTGATTGATTTGTCACGACCAGCAGCAATCGGTATAACTACTCCAGGGAACAAAACGGTATTTCTTAGAGGTAAAATTGCCAAACTTTCGGGTAGGGCTTCATTGTTCATTTCTTCTTCGTCTTCTCGGGTCAAAAGTGGAATTAATTCGGCATCTGAATCGATTTCTTGAAGTGACATATTGTCAATAGTAAATATTTTATGGTCAGACATATTATTGTTTAAGTCGTATTAGGATATTAAAATTGGATTGCAAATATAAGTTTTCTTATGATTTTTGGCATAAAAATTATCGTTTTTATTATTTCAAGGATTGTACCAAAATAAAAAATCCGCCATAAAGACGGATATTTTTAATTTTATTATTTTTTATAATAATGTAAAAGTTGTCATGTCCCAATAACTGGTTACAACATCGAGTCCATTGACATTGGCTTGTCTAATTAATCCAATATCTTTAGCATACCAATTATATTGATAACCAGGAACGCCAACTATTTCTACTTTGGTTTTTATAACAGAAGTCGAATAACCATTTACTACAGAAACAGGAATTTTTTCGACCGTTGTTATTTTGTATTCTAAATTCTGAATCGAATTTGTATTACTAGTCTGTTGTGTTAAAACTGAATTAACTAAACCAGAAGATGTTATTGTGCTTAAAATACTTAAAGGAATAATTTGTGTAAAAGAAGCATCAACTGCAACAGATTCTTTTAAAAAAATGAATTCGTAAGGTTGAATAACTATTCCTGTAGAAGTTGAATTTGCTGCAACAAATGGACTGGTTGGAGTTCCCAAACCTGATTGTGGAGTAAAAACTTCGGGTTTGTTTACAAAAACTCTTTGGTAATAAATACCAGTTTCTTTTCTGATAAAAATTGAGGTTTCAGTTTCACTAAAAGTTCCATAAGATTTAAAAAAACTTCTATTAAATTTGAAGTATTCTTTTGAATTGATAGTTTGAGTTCCAGTTATTTTATTGTCTTTTATTAAAGTTCCATTGTTGTAATTCCAAATATTATTAACTTTCAATGGATAAAAATCACCAGACGGGTTTGCAATTATAGGCACAATTGGCGGATTAGAAGGATCAGTTGGAATTACTTCATTGGCTTTTAAACTTATTTTTGGATCAATTGGCTCGTTATTACAAGAAATAAAATTGAAAGTTGATAATAAAATAATTATTGAAAGTAATAATTTAGTGGTTTTCATTAGGTAATTTTTTTCAAATATATAAAAATACTATTTGATAAAAAAATTTTAAAGTATTTTTACAAAAACTGTAACATCAACAAATAAAATAAGTCTATAATACAAACAAAACTAACTTTTTGAACAGTACGAATCAAAATATCGAAGAATTAGTTGCGCTTTGTCGAGATAAAAATCAGAAAGCGCAATTCGAAATATACAACCGCTATTGCAAAGCGATGTATAATGTCGCATTTCGTATTGTAAAAGATGAACATTTTGCCCAAGATGTAATGCAAGAAGGATTTTTGAAAGCATTCACAAAAATTGATTATTACAAACAAGAAGTAGCGTTTGGCGCTTGGTTAAAACGAATAATTGTGAATTATAGTATTGATTTTTATAAGAAAAACTATCAATTTCAGTTTGATGATATAGAAAGGAATCTTTATAAAATCGAAGAGTCAAATGATAATTTAGTTGATAATTCGAATTTTAATGAACTAAAAGTCAATCAAGTACTAGAATCTATAAATAGTTTGAAAGACAATTACAGAATGGTTTTGAATTTGTTTTATATAGAAGGTTATGATCAAGAAGAAATATGCGAAATTTTGAATATTAGTTATGCTAATTGTAGAACAACATTAAGTCGTGCCAAAGAAAATTTAAGAAAAAAATTCGAAAAATTATAATAATTTTTATGTAAAGATGCACGGCAGTGTATCTTAAAATTAAATAAATAGAATCATGAAAAATGAAAATGATAGTTTAGAAAATTTATTCCAAAAATATCAAAACAATTGGGATACTAAAGAGTTAAATCCGAATCACAATGAATTGTTTTTAGGTAAGTTACAAAATAAAAAAAACAAACATAATTATTTTACTCCTTTTGCAATTGCTGCTTCAATGTTGTTAATTGTCGGTATTACATTTTTGTATAAATCGAATGAAAAACCTAAAGATTTACAATTTGCATCTTTAGAAACACGCCAAACCGATTCGATTTTTACAGTTTTAATCGAGAAAGAATTATTAAAAATAAAAGAAAAAAAGTCGCCTGAAAACGAAATTATTATTCAAGATGCTTTAAAACAAATGAAAATTCTTGATGTAGATTATCAGAATATTATTCAAGAATTAAAATCTGATGGCGAAAATAAATCAATAATTATGGCTTTGATAACCAATTTGCAAACACGAATTTCGTTCTTGCAAAATGTTTTGCAACATATTGAAAGTAACGAAAAAATAAATAGAGTATCTGATGAAATTACCATATAAATTATTAATTCTGTTGATGTTAATTCCATTTTTGGGGTTTTCATTCAACGAAGAAACACCAATTACAAAGCAAAAAATTATAAAGAAAGCTTACTATGTCAACTCAAATGCAGGAATAAACATTGATAATTCTTATGGAAATATTTCAGTTTCGACTTGGGACGAAAACAAAATCGAACTTGATATTTTAATAAAAGTTACTGGCGAAAAAGAAAAATGGGTCAACAAACGTATTGACGAAATTGATGTTATAATTTCAGCTTTGACAAATATGGTTACTGCAAAAACGATTATTGAAGAATCTAATTACAATAATAATGGCGATAACAGTTTCGAAATTAATTATGTAATTAAAATTCCAAAAAACGGAAGCATAAAGTTGAACAATAAATATGGCAATATTTTTACATCAGATTTAATGGGAAATGTAAATATAAATTGCAAATATGGCAAAATTGTTTTAGGAAAATTAAACGGAAATAATACAAAAATAGATTTGGGTTATTGTCCAAAATCAACAATTGAATTTGTTAAAAATGCAGATATTGAGGCCAGATATTCTGGTTTAACTATCAATGAATCAGTTAGTTTAAATTTAGATTCAAATTATACCGATGTCGTTTTAGATGATTGTCAAAACTTAATATATGATTCGAATTATGGTAAATTAAATCTTAAAAAAATCAACAGTATAAAAGGTTCGGGTAATTATATGTCATTGAATATAGGTGAATTAATTAGTGATTTAAGTATCGAAACACATTACAGCAAAATTGCAATTGGAATTATAAATGAAAAAGCCAACAATATTGTTATTGAAGCTGGTTATTCTGATTTATCGGTTGGATATGATGTCAATTTTGCATTCGATTTTTATTTAACTACAAAATATGGAAATATAAAATATGACAAAGATTCATTTGAAGTTAAAAATAGTGAAATAACTAATTCTACAAAATCGATTGACGGCTTTTATAAGAAAAAAGGCGCTAACAAACTCAATATCAAATCAATGTATGGAAATATAAATTTATTAAAAAAGTTGTAATAAATTCAATCATAAACTTAAAAAACAAATTATTATGAAAAAATCAATTAAATTATCAGTATTTGCAATTTTATTTGCAACAAGTTTTGCCAATGCACAATCTTGGAATGGCGAGAAAATTAAAGGAAATGGCAATCAAAAAACCGAGAAAAGAACAACCGCAAATTATGATGAAATAAAACTTCAAGGTTATTATGACGTCGATTTAGTTGCTGGAAAAGAAGGCGAAATTACAATTCAAGCCGAAGAAAATTTGTTGCTATATATTAAGGTAGAAGTCGAAGATAATATTTTGAAAATTTATCAAGAAAAAGGCAAAAACTTGCAACCAAGTCGTGGTAATAAAATTTTACTAACAGTTCCATTCGAAAAAATTAGTGGGGTTACTTTATCTGGTTCAGGCGATGTAAATACAAAAAATCAAATTAAAACTGACAAATTTACTGCAACATTATCAGGTTCTGGCGATTTAAATCTTGATGTTGATGCCACAGAAGTCGAAGCCAAATTATCAGGTTCTGGCGATGTTAGATTAAAAGGAAAATCAGATAAATTGACAGCAAAAATTTCGGGTTCTGGCGATGTAACTGCAAATGATTTGATTGCCAAAGATGTCGATGCAGGAATTTCAGGTTCAGGCGATATTCGTGTTAATTGTTCAGGAAGTTTAAATGCTAGAGTTTCAGGTTCTGGCGATATTTTTTACAGTGGCGAACCTGACTCTAAAGACACAAAAGTTTCTGGATCAGGAAATATAAGAAAAAGTTAAAGTTATTTAATTTTTAGATTATGTTAACAATTTAAAGGCGTTCGGAATAGAACGTCTTTTTTTTTATAATTCAAAAAATACTTTTTCGCAATAATTTAAACTACCTTCGGTATTTTTAAAAGGTAGTGTTCGAAAAAGTGTGTAAAATATGATTATAATTTTTATCAAAGTTAGTAATTTATTTTAATATTTATATTTTGTTTTTAAAAGATGTA
>JAYTMQ010000121.1:0-5143 GCA_043728355.1 Bacteroidota bacterium | reverse complement strand
TAGAAACATTGCAATTATTGCTCACGTCGATCACGGAAAAACTACTTTGGTTGATAAAATTATGTATCACTGTCAGTTATTTCGCGATAACGAAAACACTGGAGATTTAATATTAGACAACAACGATTTAGAACGTGAACGTGGTATCACAATTACTTCTAAAAACGTTTCGGTTCAATATAAAGGTACAAAAATCAATATTATTGATACTCCTGGTCACGCCGATTTCGGTGGAGAAGTAGAACGTGTATTGAATATGGCTGATGGTGTTTGCCTTTTGGTTGATGCTTTCGAAGGTCCAATGCCACAAACGCGTTTTGTTTTGCAAAAAGCAATTGATTTAGGTTTGAAACCTTGTGTAGTTATCAATAAAGTTGATAAAGAAAACTGTACGCCAGAAGAAGTTCACGAAAAAGTTTTCGATTTGATGTTTGAATTAGGTGCCGAAGAGTGGCAATTGGATTTTCCAACAGTTTATGGTTCTGCTAAAAACAACTGGATGTCAGACCATTGGGAAAATATTACTGATAATGTGGAAGCATTATTAGATATGGTTATAGAAAATGTTCCTGCTCCAAAAGTATCAGAAGGAACACCACAAATGTTGATTACTTCTTTAGATTTTTCTGCTTTTACCGGTCGTATTGCAATTGGTAGATTAGAAAGAGGAGTTCTAAAAGAAGGAATGCCAATATCTCTTTGCAAAAGAGATGGTGTTATAATGAAATCTAGAATTAAAGAATTACATACTTTTGAAGGTCTTGGTCGCAAGAAAGTACAAGAAGTAATTGCAGGTGATATTTGCGCCATTGTTGGAGTTGAAGGATTTGAAATTGGAGATACAATCGCTGATTTTGAAAATCCAGAAGCTTTGCAAACCATTGCAATTGATGAGCCAACAATGAGTATGTTGTTTACAATAAACGATTCTCCGTTCTTTGGTAAAGAAGGAAAATTTGTAACTTCTCGTCATATTCGTGATCGTTTGACCAAAGAATTAGAAAAAAACCTAGCAATGAAATTGGGAGAAACCGATTCTGCTGATAAATTTATGGTTTTTGGTCGTGGTGTTTTGCACTTATCGGTTTTAATAGAAACAATGAGACGTGAAGGTTACGAAATGCAAATTGGTCAACCACAAGTTATTATCAAAGAAGTTGATGGTAAAAAATGTGAACCAATCGAAGAGTTAACAATTGATTTGCCAGAAACACTTTCGGGTCGCGCAGTAGAATTCGTTACTATGCGAAAAGGCGAAATGTTGTCTATGGAAACAAAAGGAGAGCGTATGATAGTGAAATTCAATATTCCATCTCGTGGAATTATTGGATTGCGTAATCAATTGTTGACTGCTACTGCTGGTGAAGCAATTATGGCACACCGTTTTATAGGATATGAGCCATTTAAAGGAGACATTGCTGGACGTAATAAAGGTTCGTTGATTTCTATGGAAAAAGGAAAAGCAATTCCTTACTCTATCGATAAATTGCAAGATCGTGGTAAGTTTTTTGTTGAACCAAATGCCGAAATTTATGAAGGTCAAGTAATTGGAGAAAACTCTCGTGCAGACGATATGTGTGTGAACGTAACAAAAGAGAAAAAACAATCTAACGTTCGTTCTTCTGGAAATGATGAAAAAGCAAGAATTATTCCACCAATTATTTTCTCATTAGAAGAAGCTTTAGAATATATTCAAAAAGATGAATATGTTGAGGTTACACCAAAATCTATTCGTTTAAGAAAAATATATTTGAACGAAACGGATAGAAAAAGATTTAAGGTTTAAGTTTTTCAAATAACAAAATAAAAATCCCAAATTCGAAAGTTTTTGGGATTTTTTTCATTTTTTTTTTAATTATTGAAATTAAATGTTTTGAATATTTTTTTTTACATTTGCAAATAACAATTTAAAAAACTTTATTTTTAATAAAGTTAAAATAAAATAAAATGACAGAAGACACAATAAACCCAAATCGACCAACACCCACTGATAAAGAAGTTTTTTGGGATAAAACTCAAACAATTGTTAGTAAATCTGATTTATTTGGAACAATTGATTATGCAAACGAGGCATTTGCCGATGTGAGCGGATATGAAGAATATGAATTAGTTGGTAAACCGCACAGTTTGTTAAGACATCCTGATATGCCTAAAGTTTTGTATAAAATTTTGTGGGACAATTTAAAATTGGGAAATCCATTTCAAATTATTTTAAAAAATTTAGCCAAATCTGGAAGGTATTATTGGGTACTATCTGAATTTGAATATAATAAAGATAACGATGGAAAAGTAGAAACTTATATTTCGAGAAGGAATTCGGTTTCAAACGAAGTTTTGGAAGGACATATTATTCCATTATATAAAAAATTGCTCCAAATTGAACAAGCAAGTGGTCTGAAATATAGTGAAAAATATATGATCGGTTTTCTTGAAGAAAAAGGTTTGAGTTTTAGTGATTATATATTTTCTTTAGTAAACAATGGAAATGTAAAACCTCAAGTTGTTGAAAATTTACAAGTGGCGGAAATAATAATAGCCGAGATAAAACCATCAATTATTTACGAGGAAGTTAAAAATATTGATAATAAAGAAGTAGTGAATGTAAATGTTTCGCAACCAGAACCTATAGTAGAGCCAAAAATTGAAATTCAAGAAAAAATTGTAGTTGACGAAATTATTATATCTACTGAATTTAAAAAAGATAATGAAGATTTAATAGCTATTCAAAAACAAAAAATAGAAATTAAATCTGAAGAATCTGATTCAAATGATTTCAGCTCATCGGATTATGAAGAAGTTGAAAGAGAAACTAGAAGCGGTTTCATCGGAAAACTATTCGGAAGAGAATAGTTTTCAAATAAAATATTTTATTATTAAAATCTCAAATTATTCACAAAAAAAAGCTGTCTTTTCGGACAGCTTTTTACTTTTAGATTAATAATTTAATTTATTTCGAAACTAAAACTGATTTATTATGAACATTATTATCAGTTATAAGTTTAATGAAATAAGTTCCAGATGCCAAATCATTTGAGTTGAATTCAACATCATATTTTTGACCAGATGTTGCTTCTCCTTTGAATAATTCGCTTATCAAACGACCATTTAAATCATAAATTTGAATATTTACAGAAGTGTCATAAGTCAAACTAAACTCTATTTTAGAAACATCTTTTACCGGATTCGGATAAACAACATAACTTAAAAGAGGATTGTTCAAATCAACATTATTGGTCGCTAAACTTGGGTTTGTTAAAACTAAATAACCCAAATCTACTTGTCCATCTTCATAATTATTGTTGATAGCATTTAACGCCTCATAAACATCAGAAGCAGAATAATTTGTATTTTCGTCTCCACCTAATATTCTGTTAGCGATGTCTAGCATTTGATTTACAGTTAATCCAGCAAATATTCCTGAATTTACAAACAAACCTCCAAATGATGAGGTTGGTGAAGAAAAGTCAGGATTGTTGTTGAATGCAATTGTCAATGTCAATGTAATTGCTTGTCCAGCCAATCCATTGTTATAAGCACTAGTTGGATTAACCATTACACCAGAACCCAATGCTCCGAAGAAATTGCCAGATGGTAAAAATGCCGAAATACTATTTGCATCGCTGAAGCTTAAAAAATTACTTCCTGAACCTACAAACAATCCACTTGGGAAAGTAGTTGGAAAATTATCAGATAAATAACAACTCCAACCACCATCAGAACAAGCTTGTCCATAAGCACCTTGTGGCACAGTTACATAACCACTACAAGGACCTTGCGATAATGTTACCCATTTATATTTCACACATCCATTTGCATCAGTAACTCTAACTTTCCAAGTACCAGCGTGTAAACTTGCTGTTTGTGTGTATTGAAAAGGACTTGAGTACCATTTATAAGTATAAGGTGCTGTTCCTCCAGTTACGTTTGCAGTTGCAGTTCCGTATCCACCATAAACAGTAACATTGGTTTTGGTAATCATAATAGCAATTTGAGTAACGTTTGTAATTGTTACTGAATTGCTTACATTACAACCGTTTGCATCAGTTACAACATAAGAATAAGTTCCTGCGGCCAATCCATTTCTTGTAAAATTAGTGTTTCCATTATTCCATAAAATAGAATGAGTTGGAGTTCCACCACTAGAAACTACTGTTATAGTAGCGTTATTTCCACCACAACAAGAAGGATTATTTGATGTATGAGAACTTACTAATTCTTCTGGTTCAGTAATTGTTACCGAAACATCGACTCTACAACCATTATAATCTGTAATTACAGCAGTATAAGTTCCTGCTGATAAACCAATTGGGTTAAAACTCGTACTTCCGTTGCTCCATAAAATAGTATGAGGCGCAGTTCCACCACTAACTGTAGCTGTCGCAGATGCAGTATTGCTTCCAAAACAATTTACATTTGTATTTGAAACATTTGTAATCATTGCAACAGCCGAGGTTAATACTACAGATGCAGTTTCGGTACAACCATTAGAATCAGTAATTATTACAGTATAAAATCCTGTAGATAATCCAGAAATTGATGCAGTTGTTGCTCCATTGCTCCATAAATAAGTATAAGGTGCTGTTCCACCAGATGCATTTGCATTAGCTGAACCATTTTCGCCAGAACAATCAGGATTCGTATATGATATACTCTCCTCCAATTTTAGTGGTTGTGTAATTAAAACCGAAACGTTGGCATTACAACCATTTGCATCGGTTACAACCGCAGTATAAGTTCCTGCTGATAAACCAGTTAAAGCAAAAGTGGTACTTGCATTACTCCAAAGAATGGTGTATGGTGCAGTTCCGTTAGAAACTGATACATTTGCAGTTCCAGTAGTATCGCCATAACACAATAAGTTAGTTGATTCATAAGAAGTTACTAAAATTGTTGGCTGAGAAATTTCAACAGAAACATTGGCAGTACAACCATTTGCATCGGTTACAACCGCAGTATAAGTTCCTGCTGATAAACCAGTTAAAGCAAAATCGGTATTTGCATTACTCCAAAGAATGGTGTAAGGTGCAGTTCCGCCTGATGCTGATGCTGTTGCAGTTCCGTTTTCGCCACCATAACAAGTTACGTTAGTTGCTGTAACATCTGACATTAACATTGTTGGCTGAGAAATTTCAACCGAAACGTT